>NZ_CAWUDO010000001.1:0-273655 GCF_963920935.1 Nostoc sp. CCY 9925
TTTTCCTGCACCCTCTTGACAAAAGTGCAATCACTCTAACCTCTCACCGATGGCAAATACCTGCCAATAGCAAGCTTTGAAAACCTGCTCGAATACCAATACTGCTTGCTTTGTGCATTTTCAACTCAGAATTGGCTTGGGTAAAGGTTATATCAAGTTCGGATAATCACTTCTTATTAAAATTTCTCCGTGTCCCCGCGTCAGTCCTAATGATAAGTCTTCACCCGAACATGGTATTAAAGGTTTTTCCTTTCCCCCTTTTCCCTTAACCAAGAAGTATTGGTGCGAATACTGGGTACAGAGCAACTAAATTGATTTATGAAAATAACAAAAATGCGACATTTTACAAATCCTCTAATGTTAATTATGGCTATTCCCCTGTTGCCTATTGCCCGTTCCCTGTTCCCTTCTTAACTTTCATTTTGAGATGTGTTCTAAAAAGAGCCTCTCGCAAATCCTCTGAGGCCTCTATGAACGCTGAAAATCAAATACTTGCTGGTCTCTCTGCTGACGTGCGCGATCGGCTTACGCCTCATCTGTGTCGCCTCACCTTAGATCAGGGTGAAATTATTCATAAACCTGGTGATGTGTTGACCCATCTTTATTTTCCCATTGACTGTCTGTTGTCTATCACGATCACCATGCAGAATGGCGCGACAGCAGAGGTGGGGATGGTTGGTAATCGGGAAGTGCTGGGTATTAATGCTTTTATGGGCAAAAGTGAAATCACACAAACAGAATACGTCGTCCAAGTTCCAGGTAGCGCGATCAGAATTGATGCCCAGATACTGCGGCAGGAATTTGAGCGCAATGGCGAACTGCGCGACCTACTGCTGCGTTATACTCAGGCATTTCTGGCGCAGGTTTCCCAAACAGCGGCTTGCAACTCCCTCCACACCCTGGAACAACGCCTACCGCGTTGGCTGCTGGAAACACAAGAACGAATCGGCTCCAATGAGTTACGTCTGACGCAAGAATTTATCTCAATAATGCTGGGTGTACGGCGGGCAGGGGTGACCCAGACAGCCCAGAAGCTGCAAGAGCGGAAGCTAATCCAATATCATCGGGGTCATGTCCAAATTTTGAACCAGTCTGGGCTAGAAGCCTCTGCTTGTGAATGTTTTAGAACAATCAAAGCTGAATATGATCGTTTGCTGGGAGAAAAATAGCAGTGCAACTCCTCCACTCTTGCTTATACCAATTTGAAAAAAGAATGCGACAGATACATACTCCCAAACCTCTGTTATGTCTGGCTTTCTTAATTTTGAATTTTGAATTTTCAATTGGTATTACCCATTGTTATCGCTATCCAAAATGATAAATCAGCAATCTACCACATCACCTTGTATTTTCGTCCTCGAATCGGATGACGATGTTCGGCCTGTGCTGAAGCATAACCTACAAAATTGGGGCTATGAGGTGATTATGACGCTTGATGAAGAGGATGCTATCCAACGCATCCAGAGAGTACGCGAACACTTTGACTTGATTTTGCTGAACCAGACCGGGAAATTGATCGATGAACTGATGGCGATCGGGCAACAGATTCGTCAAAGCACAGAACTGGACAGCCGCACACCGATTATTGTCATGGCTGAGGATTATGGGGAAGATCTTGAAGGGCAAAATATCCAAATGGGCGAGAATGAATATGTCACCTATCTCCAAGATGGGCAACAGTTAAAGGACATCCTCCAGTGGTTGTGCCCGGTTTATTAATGCTGATTTTGCTTGAGTAAATCAGCAATTACTCTGATTAATACTTCTGGCTCAACAGGTTTGGGAAGGTGCTGCTGAAAGCCTGCTGCTATTGCCTGCTGATAATTAATATCCCCTGCATAAGCTGTTAAAGCGATCGCCGGAACTTGTCCACCTTGCTCTAATGGGAGCGTTCTCAATTGCTGCATCAGCATATAGCCATCTCGATCTGGCATTCCAATGTCACTAACCAACAGATCTGGTTGAGATTGAATGAACAAGGCCAACGCTTCATCTGCGGAAGTCGCTCCAATGACTTCTGCTCCGGCTTGCTCCAATATAAAAACGATAAACTCTAACGAATCCGCCTCGTTATCCACCACTAAAATTTGCTTGCTTTGTAAATAAAAAACACTCTCTGAAGGTTGGCTATCTTGCTCTGTGGTGGTTTGAGCAAGCATCAGCGGCAATCTCACCGTAAAAGTTGCCCCCTGTCCTTTACCCTGACTTGCTGCCCACACCGTTCCACCATGCGCCTCAACGATCTGATCCACGATCGCCAACCCTAAACCCAGTCCTCCAAATCGGCGGGTAGTCGCTCCATCGGCTTGCCAGAAGTAGTTAAATACGTGCGATAAAAAGTTGGGATGAATACCAATGCCTGTGTCACTCACCACGATCTGAACATAGCCATCAATCTGTTCTAATCGCACTTCGACCCGCCCTCCTTGGGGTGTAAACTTAACCGCATTGCAAAGAAGATTCCAGGCGGTTTGCTGTAATCGGGTGGCATCTCCCAAAATAGACCCAATTTGAGAATCGAGTCTTGTTTCGATTTCAATGGATTTGGCTTGAGCTGCCAACTGTACAGTTTCAATGGCGGCTTGAATAGTTGCCGCTAGATTGACTTGCTCCACATTCAGACTCAGCTTGCCTTGTAGAATGCGAGAGACATCGAGTAAATCCTCTACCAATTGGGCTTGCAATCTGGCATTACGCTCGATTGTCACCCAGGCTTTTGCTGTTTGAGCTTCATTTAGATTGCCTCTTTGGATCATCTGAAGCCAACCCAGAATTGGATTGAGTGGCGATCGCAACTCGTGGGAAAGCACTGCCAAAAACTCGTCTTTCATCCGGTTGACTTCCTGGGCATGCTGGTAGAGCTGGGCATTATCTAACGCCAAGGCTGCCCGATGCCCTAATTCTTCTGCCACTGGTAGATCTGCCTTTAGGTAGTGGCGATTAGAGTCTGCGGTTAAGCAAAAGGTTAACGCTCCCAGCGTTCGACCATGAGCCACCAGAGGCACGGCGATCAGTGATCGCACCTCACACTCTTGGATAAATTGCAGATGCTCAGCACTGGTGGCGGCAGTTTCCATCCACTCCTCAGTAACATAAGGCACAAAGTTAGCCCTACCACTCAAAAGCACCTTCGTAATGGGATGGCTTTCAAAATCCTCTGGTGGCACATAACGCTGTAACTGCTCAAAGCAATTTTGCTTTGCCGGATCGCGGTGATGCCAGCCAACTCGTTCGATCTGACGATCGCTATTGAGGATATCAAAGAAACAAAAGTCAGCCAGAAACGGCACGGAGAGCCGCGCAATATTAAACAGTGTGGTTTGGTAATCAATGGACTCCGCCAAAACTTTACTGGCATCTGCCAGAAAATGCTCGCGTTCCTCTGCTTGGTGCGCTTCGGTTTTATCCCGCAGAATCTTAACCAGTTCCTGAAGGTTGCCTGTTTCATTGTGCAGTTGCATCATCAACCCACTGGCGAATAAACGACTGCCATCCTTACGAACGTGCCAGCGTTCATCCTCTGCCCGTCCCTGGGTGACAACGGTCTGGAGTTCCTGCTCGGCTTGTCCAGTCTCATTGTCCTCCGGTGTAAAGATAATGCGACCGTTCTGACCGATAATTTCTGCCTCCTTGTAGCCTAACAACCGCTCAGCTCCAGAATTCCAACTGGTGATTTGTCCATTCAGGTCGAGGGTAAAGATGGCATAATCTTTCACACTCTCGACAATCAGACGAAAGCGGGATTCAGTCTTGCGTAAGGCTGATTCTGCTTGCTGGCGTTCGGCTTTGTCCTGTTTGCGCCCAGTAATGTCTCGAAAATAAATACTGAAACCCACCTTACAGGGATAGGCATGGATCTCTAGCCACATCCTTGAGGCTTCATCGAAGGCCTCAAAATGTGTCGTCTCCGGTTGTGCCACAATTCGATGGTAAGTTTGTTCCATCACTGTAGCGATCGCCGAAGGTTGTAATTCCTGGCGTGACTTACCAGTCATTTCCTCTGGTTGCAGATTGGTTAACCTACCAGCTTCGTGATTGGCATAGGTAATTCGCCATTCGCGATCGACACACACGAAGGCATCTGTAATACTTTCCAGAATATCAACGGCTCGTTGCGCTGATTCATCCAGCGCTTGACGAGTTGCCTGAGTTTCTTGCCGGGCAGCTTGTTCGCGCTGCAAGGCCGCCTCAGCAGTTTGACGCAGATGAATACTGTGTAAGGCAGCAGTGGTAAAGTCAGCGAGACTGGTCATGATCCGCACGTCTTCGTTATCAAACTGTCGCGCTTCGTCATGGGACACAATCCAGATTGTGCCTAATACCTGAGTAGCGCTCATTAATGGAATCACCAGACCTTCAACGATGGTCGGTTTCGCTTGCTGAAAGTAGGTGAAATACCGCTCAGGATAGGAATAAAGTTGAGGAGCTTGGCGGTCTAGACAAGTGCCACAGGGACTAAAGTTTCTCGGCGTTGTGCTTCCCTCAGAGCCTGCTAACGACCCAGCGATGGCACTCCAGCGAAAGATTTCTTCCCCATTGGCAGTCACTTCCAATAAGCTCACTCCGGCGGTTCCTGCAAGGCATAGATCTTTTGCCACAGTAACCAGGGTTTTGAGCATCGTTTGGGACTCCTCTGCTAGTTGCCGAGCCAATGTGTGAAGGGCTTGAGTTTCGGCTTGTAAGTTCGAGGTTCGGGGCGATCTTTGAGCTAACGCTGCTGCGATCAAAATATCGTCTAAACTCACACAAGGCACTACTTCAGACATCCAATCCCCCCTCTGAGAAATATTTCTTCAACAAGCCTTTCCCAGGTTCGCCGAGCGATCGCGATAAATCTTCAATCAGCTTTACTGCCCGTGGAGAGGACGTGGTATACCACCGCTCCAACCTATTTACCGTGTTGAAAGAAACGCCCAATTTTGCACCAAATTTTTTGTGTGACACCTAGAGTTGCTGTCGCAAATCAGGCACTAAATTTGCCATTTCGACAGCTTTTGGCTTTGCCAGGCTTATAACTCTCCTGATTATGTGAATTCATAATAGGACAGTGGGGATAACTTTGTTTACCTTCTTAAGAAAGATTGGAAATTTTATCCTCCTACACCTTGAGTTTGCATAGCAGCCAACTATCTTGATAAATAATCTCGAACAGAAGGATTCCTAGAGTCTGCATAAGTTGTAGACGAGTTAACAGACATCGGGCTTGGGCAACTCGAACCATTTCGCTAGAATCCGCGATGGCGTACCCGCCCGCCCTAGGCATCGCTCATAAGTAACTTTTATTAGAATCATCACCCCTTTTTTGTCAAGTCCTCTTGACTTTTTGTAACAAAGTTGTTAAATTTATTTACATAAGTTAACAAACACCAAAAAGAAAAAATTATGTACACCACTGTTAATGAAGACGGCGTTCTCAATAACTACGCAGCCGAACCCAAAATGTACTACTCTGAGTACCCAGCAATTTGGGAACAACGTAAATACCTCGTACAAGCTGCTTTTGCAACTTTAATCGTCACTAGTTTAGTTTTGGTTGCTTTTAGCGTTAGTTAAGATTTTTAGATTTCGGTATCGCTATATCTCATCGTCATTCTCACTTCTCGACATTACCTCGGCTAATTTAGCCGGGGTTTTTTGTGTTGTAAAATAGCGGCGATGGCGTACCCGCCCGCCGTAGGCATCGCTCCATATACGTAATTCCTAATTCCTCGTAACATTTAAAAAACAGCCTTTTGCATAGGTGGTACCTGGCATGAAACGAACCTGGAAGTCTCTACTGCTAGCCTGTAACTGGGTATTACTGTCGGTTGGTACATCAATTTTGATTATCTTGACGCAGCCAACAGCACCAGTTCCAGCACAAGAACCTGCTGCGTCTACTACAGTTGAAACGATAAATTTACCCAGTTTAGAAACGACTAAAGACCAAAAGTTACGGGAAGTCTTGCAACGTTCATCAACGCCTGAAGCTTCCCCAGAAGTTTCCGAACCGAAAAAGCCAGAGTCTCCACAGGAACCTACACTTAGTCCTGAAGAAATTAGTCGTCAGCTAAAATTTATAGAGGCGGATAGACTTTATCTCGCCGGACAAATCCCAGAGGCACAAAAAATTTACCGCCAGGTAAAAGAACCTTTTGCCAAAACAAGCGTACCTGAAGAACGTAAAGCAGCAATACTTGACCCCACGCAACTATCTCCAGGAGGTAAGGTATACTGGCGAGAATCAGAGGCGGGGATAGCAACTAAGTTACAAACAAGAACGGTTGTACCTTTGCAATTATTGGTTGAGCAATATCCTGAATTTATCCCCGGTCATATCCGATATGCTGAAGTATTGAAACAATACGATCGCCCCAAAGAAGCCTTAGATATATTAGAACGAGCATCTTCTCTTTATCCAGACCAACCACAATTAATTAAAGCTAGAGTTACTGCCTTGGCTGGTGAGAAAAAATGGATGGAAGCATCTTTGGCGGCGCGTCAGTTTGCTATTCTCAACCGAGAAGATCCCCAAGCGGCTGAGTTTACAAACTTAGCAGAGGAAAATCTCGAACGTTACAAAAGACATATCCGGGCAGAAATTCGCGGCAACGTCATCGGTAATATTATTACAGGTGCATTAGGTTATGCCCTGACTGGCAGTCTGGTTGGGCCATTTTCGGCCATCGATTCTACCATCATCTTGCTACAAGGCGAAAGAGCCATAGGTGATTCGGTAGCCAAAGAGGCAAAAAAACAGTTGAATGTGATTACAGACGAACCTGTTTTGGCATACGTCAACGAAATTGGACAGAAATTAGCCAAAATAACTGGACGTGAAGAATTTAAATACGAATTTTTTGTGATTCCAGAGGAAAGTCTCAACGCCTTTGCATTACCTGGGGGTAAAATTTTTGTTAATGCGGGTGCGATCGCTAAAACCAATTCTGAAGCAGAATTAGCCGGATTAATTGGCCATGAATTATCCCATGTCGTTTTATCTCACGGTTTTCAATTAGTCACCCAAGGCAACTTAATTTCTAACGTTACCCAATATCTTCCTTTAGGCGGCACCATCGGCCAACTCTTTGCACTTAGTTACAGCCGCGATATGGAACGTCAAGCAGATACACTCGGCACACGCCTAATTGTAGCTAGTGGCTACGCTGCTGATGGCTTGCGTAACTTAATGGTGACACTAGATAAACAGCAAAAAAATGCACCTCCTAGTTGGTTGTCTTCCCATCCCGGCGGTAGCGAACGAGTTAGTGATTTAGAAAATCTGATTATCCGTAGTAGCTACAACCGTTACGCCTATGAAGGAGTCGGGCATCATACAGAAATTCAAGCACGAGTCAAAAAGCTACTACAAGAGAAAAAAGCAAGAGACGAAAAAAAATAGGTTTTTGATGAATCAAAAAATAGAATTATTCGTCACTTAAACTATCAATCCCGTACCTATTTATACTGGAGGATGGCTATGTCATCACAACTGCTTCGATTGATAACTTTGGGCAGTCTTGGCTTATCTTTGTGCCTGGGCAATTCCGCAGCAATGGCGCAATACGATCCTTATCCTACTGACGAAGGTGTAGTAGTGCCAACAGTCCCATCCGGTGGTACATCAGCACCAGTACCAATAGATACATCGACAGGCATACCACCTTCACCCTCAACTGACGGTACAACTCGCTTTACCTGTCAGACTTACAATGGTCAGTACACCGTGATGTATCAGCCACAAAGTCAACCAGGACAATACTTTCCTTGGGCGGCGCCTGCGGCTTTGGGCGGTGGTTGGGATGCCGAAAAGCGTTGTGTAGCAATTGCTAACCGCTTGGAATTGTATCGCCCAGATGGCTTACAAGAACTCCAGACATCGGTACAAAATAACGAGAATATTGTTTGCGTCACAAGTGAGGCTAACCCAACTTGTAGAATTGTGCTGACAGTACCGCGTGGGAAAGATGCCGTTATTATCCGCAACAGCATTTTCCAAAACTTGACTACTGCTGATAGCGGACAGCAAACCGTAGCCGTTAACACTTATGGCGATCGCTCAGGTAACAGCATATATAATTTAGGACGCACACTTCTAGGCAACGGCAATAATAATCGAGTTAGTTCATATAGAGGTGGGATTAACCTCAAGCCTTTCCTCGATACCAGAGATGGTGGTACCGCTAGAAACCTCCGCAATGGAGTAGCAGTTCGTCGCCAGTCTCAGCCTAACTCTGTTCGTTTAAATCCTGGGAATTTCCGTTAATTGACAGGTAATTATCACAAGTAATTAGAGAGTGGGGAAATCCAAGTATTGCTTCAATTTCATGCCAATTTCATTTCGAGATGAAAAACTGGAAATCAGATGCATGAAATGTCCTCCAGAACAATACTTAATTACAATTTCTTTCCCCACCTACTCAAGAACTTTTGATAGTAATGCCTATCTCTGCGTGTTCCCAATCCCTTGTAACTATAAGTTGTTTTTCCACAACACTCCTGAGCTTTGTCTTATTGGCTAGTCCGGTAGTAGTTTTTGCTCACGCTGGACACGGAGATGAATTTCAAGGAGGAAGTGAAGCCACCACTAATACTGCTATTAAAGTTGATACCCAAACAGCAAAACAACTGGGAATTAAAGTCGAGCCAGTTAAACGCCGGCGGCTAACAATTGGGATCAAAGCCACTGGACAAATTGAAACTCTGCCTAGCAAACAAGCACAAGTAACTACTCCAATTTCCGGCGCGAAAGTCTTAGAACTATTAGTGGAACCTGGTAGCTTAGTTAAAAAAGGTCAAGCCGTCGCGGTTGTATCGAGTCCGGAATTAGTATCACTACGGGTAGAATCCCAGGAAAAAATCGCCCAAGCTCAAGCTGATTGGCAGCAGGCGCAAGCAGATTTTAAGCTAGCACAACAAAACCGCGATCGCTATGAACAAATCGCCGCAGCAGAAATTGTTCAAGCTCAAACTCAAGTAGCATTTGCCCAAGAAAAGTACGACAAAGACAAGCAATTAGCTGAGGCTGGTGCCTTACCGCAACGTAATTTTCTCGAATCTCAAACCCAGCTAGCACAAGCCAAAGCTGAACTCGCTAAAGCCAATAACCGCCAAGACGTAATCGCCGCAGAAAATCAACTCAAACGTGCCCAGGCGGGAGTTAAAGTAGCAAAATCACGTATTAGCCTCAGTAATACAACCTATCAAACTCGGCTGCAACAACTGGGAATTCGAGGTAATGCCAAAGGATTAGTCACAATCGCCGCGCCAATTTCTGGTAAAGTTGCCGACCGGGAAGTTACTATCGGTGAATCATTTGAAGATGCAGGCGGCAAACTGATGACGATTGTCAATGATAGTCGAGTTTTTGCCACAGCTAATATATACGAAAAAGATTTAAACAAAATTAGAACAAATCAACGAGTATTTGTTAAAGTTGCTTCCGTACCCAACCGTACTTTTACGGGGCGAATTGCGGTCATTAATTCTGGGGTAACAGATGAGACACGAGTAGTACCTGTGAAAGCCGAAATCGATAACCCAGGTGGAGTACTCAAGCCAGGAATGTTTGCTGATTTAGAAATTCTGGCAAACCAAGCGTCCTCAGCTATCTTAGCTATACCGAGTTCGGCTGTAGTAGAGGCAAATGGCAAGCAACAAGTTTACTTACAAAATGGCAACGCCTATCAGCCAGTAGAAGTCAGCTTAGGTGAAACTTCTGAAAACATGGTAGAGGTGAAAACTGGCTTATTTGAGGGAGATTTGATAGTTACTCAGCGTGCGCCGCAACTTTACGCTCAATCTTTGCGGGGTGGGAGTCAGCCAAAAAAAGAGGAAAATATCACAGTCTACTCAGAGGTGAAAACATCCAATTTAGCAGCAACGCCGTGGCTGATGGTAGTTGGGGGAGGTGCGATCGCCAGTCTAGCTTTTGCAGCTGGGAGTTTTTGGTCTGACCGTCGTCGTAAGTCGCAATTAATACTGGTAGGCAATTCTCATTTAGATACTCCCGTTCATGACGAACAGAGTCAAAAGTAAATCAAATTGACCATCAACTTCATAAACTATGCTGAATGCCATCCTCAAATGGTCAATTATCCAACGCTGGATAGTTGTGCTAGGAGCGATCGTTGTTACGCTTTTAGGTACATATAATCTGACTCAGATGCAGTTGGATGTCTTTCCTGATTTTGCTCCGCCTCAAGTTGAAATTCAAACTGAAGCCCCAGGATTAGCACCTGAAGAAGTAGAAACTCTAATTACTCTACCAATTGAAAGCGCCGTTAATGGTACACCAGGAGTAGAAACGGTGCGTTCTGCTTCTGCTGTGAGTATTTCTGTTGTCAAGGTGATTTTTAAATGGGGGACTGATATTTATCAAGCCCGTCAACTGGTAACGGAACGATTGCAACAAGTACAAGAAAAATTACCACAAGGGGTGGAAAATCCGCAAATCTCCCCGATTTCTTCTCCCATTGCGACAGTTTTGCAATATGCATTCACCGCCCAAACAACTCCACTGATGGAAGTCCGGCGCTTGGTCGATCGCGATGTCACTAATCGATTGCTAGCTATACCTGGTGTTTCCCAAGTTATTGCCTATGGTGGTGATGTCCGCCAGTATCAGGTTTTGGTTGACCCAGCAAAACTAAAAGCCTTTAACATCACCTTAGAAGAAGTCACAGCAGCAACTAGAAACGCCAACGTCAATGCTGCGGGCGGTTTTTTGATCGATCCAGACCAAGAGCTAATTATTCGTGGTGTGGGGCGTATTGAGTCAATGGAGGAGCTAGAAAAATCTGCGATCGCTGCCCGGAATGGTACGCCTATCCTACTTCAAGACATTGCAGATGTCCGCATTGGAGCAGCCTTAAAACGTGGGGATGGCAGTTTCAATGGTCAACCTGCGATCGTCTTGATGGTCAACAAGCAACCACAAAACGATACTCCCACTGTTACCAAAGCTATTGAACAGGCGATGGCAGAAGTGAAAGCTGGGTTACCTGAAGATGTCAAAGTCACAGAAACCTTCCGCCAAGAAAATTTTATTGCAGCTGCTATTGAAAACGTTACTAGTTCTCTGCGCGATGGCACAATTATCGTTTCTATCATCTTGCTGATGTTTTTGATGAACTGGCGCACAGCTATCATTACCCTCAGCGCCATTCCCCTATCAGTCTTGATTGGAATGATAATTCTGGGCTGGTTTGGCCAAGGAATTAACACCATGACATTGGGTGGTTTGGCTGTGGCTATTGGTTCAGTCGTAGATGACTCGATTGTAGATATGGAAAACTGTTATCGAGGTTTGCGAAAAAACCAAACTGCAACTCATCCAGTGCATCCCTTTCAGATTGTTTATGATACTTCAGTGGAAGTGAGAGTTAGCGTTATTTTTTCAACGGTAATTATTGCCGTTGTCTTTGCACCAATTTTCATCCTCACAGGTGTGGAAGGCCGAATATTTGCACCAATGGGTATTGCCTATTTGCTAGCAATTTTAGCCTCTACTTTCGTCGCAATGACTTTATCCCCAGCACTATGCGCGATTTTACTAGCCAATCGACAACTACCCACCGATGATACTTGGATAAGTGCTTTATCGCAGCAGATTTATCGCCCGATTTTGAATTTTGCGATTCGTTTTCCCAGCATAATTTTAGTAGCGGCGACAGCATCTTTGGTAACTTCTTTGGTGGTTCTGCCAAGTTTGGGAAGAGTGTTTTTACCAGAATTTCAGGAACCTTCTTTAGTTAATGCGATGCTGCTTTATCCAGGGAGTTCGCTGGAAGCAACAAACCAAGTCGGATTGACGTTGCAGAATGCACTTAAGGACGACAAGCGATTTCAAACAGTGCAGCTACGATCTGGACGTGCACCCGGTGACGCAGATGCAGGAGGAGTTAACTTAGGACATTTGGATGTGGAATTGAGTCCAGAAGGATTGGAAGATCGGACGGGGAGTATTGAGAAGCTAAGACAGGAGTTTGCCAAAATTCCTGGAGTTGCGCCTAATATTGGGGGCTTTATCTCCCATCGCATGGATGAGGTATTATCAGGAGTCAGAAGTGCGATCGCTATTAAAATTTTTGGCCCTGATTTAGCACAACTGCGCCACTTGGGAGCAGAAGTGGAGGCAGCTGTGAGTAATATTCCTGGACTTGTAGATTTACAGCTCGAACCCCAAGTGCCAATTAAACAAGTACAAATTAAATTTAACCGCCAAGCCGCAGCTCGCTATGGTTTAACTATCAATAATCTTGCGGAGATGGTAGAAACTGCACTCAATGGACGAGTTGTATCTCAGGTTCTCAAAGAGCAGCAATTATTTGATTTAGTGGTTTGGTTGCAACCAGAAGCACGCAATAACTTAGATATTATTCGTAATTTACTTGTAGATTCACCCACAGGTGAAAAAATCCCCCTAGCTCAAGTTGCCAACATTGATTATGGCACTGGCCCCAACACAATTAACCGCGAGAATGTCTCACGTCTGATAGTCGTGTCTACAAATGTCTCTGGTCGAGATTTGCGATCGGCAGTGGAGGAAATTCAAAGTAAAATACGTCAGTCAATACAATTGCCTACAGGTTACTTTATTCAATACGGCGGTCAATTTGAATCGGAACAACGAGCTACCCAAAACTTGCTTGTATTTGGTGGACTCGCTGTTGTCATCATTGCAGTTTTAATGTACTTTGCCGTTAAATCTGTAGCAGCCATGCTGATGATTATGATTAATCTACCTTTAGCATTGGTAGGCGGTATATTTTCCATTGCTCTGGGAGGTGGGATTATCTCAGTGGCATCTTTAGTAGGATTTATTACTCTATTTGGCGTAGCTACACGTAACGGATTGTTGCTAGTAGACAACTATAACAACAAGCTGGCACAGGGAATGCCTTTAGAAAAAGTCATTTTTGAAGGTTCAATGGAGCGCTTGGTTGCCATTTTGATGACAGCTTTAACTTCAGCTTTAGGAATGATACCTCTAGTAATTGGTACTGGTGCAGGTAAAGAAATTCTACAACCTTTGGCTGTAGTTGTATTGGGAGGATTGTTTACTTCTACTGCTTTGACATTGTTAGTTTTGCCAGCTTTGTATTCTCAATTTAGCAAATTTTTGGTTTCTCGGAAAAATACATCAAGTGTCAACATAGTTATTAATTAGATTTTTTATAAGTTATATCATGTCCGCTTGATTGCTTATTAAACCCGAAGAACCCCACCCCGCCAAAGCTACGCTTTGTCTCCCCTCCCCGCTTGCGGGGAGGGGTTGGGGGTGGGGTGTAATGACTGTGGTTAGCATAACCAATTATGCAGACATGATATTATTAATAATTATTCAATTATTAACTCAATATGTTAACGAACCGCAGAGGCGCAGAGAACACAGAGAGAAAGAATTTAAATATAAAATCCCAAAATCAACTCTTCTCAACTCTTACTTTGTGCGGCTCTGCGCGAGCCATATCCATATTTCCACAATTAATGAGGAATAAACGAATGAAATTACTACAATCTACATCGATGATTATCTTAAGTATTGGGCTATTGTTTTTGGCAGCTTGTAATAAGACAAATCAAACAAATACTCCAGTTACGTCTACTCAAAATTCTGAAAAACCAACTGTTTCAACTTCACCTAAAACTAAAACTAATAGCCAGCATGGTGCATCTAAAGGTGGTCAAGTTGTAGAGACAGAAACTTATCATTTAGAGTTTGTACCTGTAAAAGAAGCTAAAGAAACACATCTGGATTTATTTTTACAAAAAGGTGACAATCACGAGGCTGTGTCAAATGCGAAAGTTACGGCTCAAGTTCAGTTACCTGATGGAAAGCAAAAGTCAGTTATTTTTAACTACGATGCTAAGGAAAAGCACTATGCGTCTGTGCTGTCTGAAAAAGCAACCGGTCAATATCAAGTGAAAATCACCGCAGATATTTAAGGCGAAAAGGTAGACGGAAGGTTTAATTTTAATCGTTAATATACAGGAGAATTCAAAATCCATAATTTTGAATTCTGCTAAAGTCAAATATACAAATTTAATCCCAACTTTTGATAGGTGAACTCTCATGAGACTGTTATTAGTCGAAGATGAACCTGATTTAGGTACTGCAATTAAGCGAACTCTTACACAACAGAAATACTTAATTGATTGGGTGTTAGATGGTAATGAAGCATGGACATATCTCGAAGATAGCTGGACACAATATACAGTAGCTATTTTTGATTGGATGCTACCTGGAATTTCTGGTTTGGAATTGTGCAAAAAATTGCGTTATCATAAAAATCCTTTGCCTGTATTAATGCTGACAGCTAAAGACACAATGGAAGACAAAGTTACTGGCTTGGATGCAGGTGCAGATGACTATTTAGTAAAGCCATTTGGTATGGCAGAATTATTAGCAAGATTACGTGCTTTGCAAAGGCGATCGCCCCAATTTCAGCCCCAAGAATTAACTATTGGCAATCTAACTCTAAATTATGCCAATAATCTGGTTGTTACTCAAAATTCTCATGGAAATAAACAAGAGATTTCCCTAACTAATAAAGAATTTCAGCTATTAGAATATTTTATGAAGCATCCAAACCAAATTGTCACCACAGAACAAATTCGCAATCAACTTTGGGAAGTGAATGCAGAACCCATCAGTAATGTAGTAGCGGCTCAAATGCGTTTGCTACGCCGCAAATTAGCTAATAGTGGTTGTGAAAATGCGATCGAAACTTTGCATGGTATAGGATATCGTCTAAATCTCAGGAATTAAAATAGCAATATGAATCAATATGAATCAAAATCAATTATTTCAGCAAACTCGCCTGCGTTTAGCGCTGTGGTATGCGCTGGTTATGGCTTTGATTTTAAGCTTATGCGGTTATGGTATTTATAAAGCGATCGCTCATGCTCATTGGATGACATTAGACCGAGAATTAGAGTCTGTTGCTGGAACTTTACATGACAGTATCGAACTGAAGCTACAGCAACCCGGTAGATTAGAACCAGTGATAGAGAAGCTTTTACCTAATATTTGTGTAGTTGGGAAAAGTTGCATTCAACAACAGTCAAATTCTCAGCGCCATATTTTAAGCGCCATCAATCAAGGTCATTATTATGTACGTTTTTTTGATAATTTAGGAAACTTATTCGCCATTGCAGGTGTTTATCCAGAAGGACTTTCACCAGTTTTTAATCAGGAATTATGGCAAACTATCAAAGACGATAAAGGTAAGGTTTACCACCAAATTTCCTTCGTATTGCATACCCAAGAGAATCGGGATTGGGGATATATTCAAGTAGGACGAAATCTAGAAGATTTTAATAATTATCTGGATGCGGTAAAACTAACTTTAACATTAGGTTTACCCATCATTATTGGTTTGGTTGGTTTTGCTAGTTGGTACTTAGCAGGATTAGCAATGCAACCAATTTATCGTTCATATAGACAAATTCAACAATTTACGGCGGATGCAGCACACGAATTGCGGACACCTTTAGCAGCAACGCAAGCAACGGTAGAATCAGCACTATTAATGCCACAACTAGATGAAAGCGAGTCTCGTGAAATTTTGGGAACTATACAGCGTCAAAATCAAAGACTCACAACTCTTGTTGCAGATTTGTTGTTGCTGAATCGTCTGGATCGTCAACCTATCATGCAACGCGATGTTTGCTGTTTGAATGATATTATTAATGACTTAATAGAAGAATTTGCAGCATTGGCGATCGCTAACAATATCACATTAACATCTACAGTCAAAGAAGCAAAATTTTTAAATATTATTGGCAATGAAGACCAACTATATCGCCTATTTTCTAATTTAATTATTAACGCAATTCAATACACACCTCCAGGGGGAAAAATAACTGTTTCTTTAGACCGCAACGATCGCTATGCTGTGATTCAGGTGCAAGATACAGGAATTGGTATTCCACAGCCAGAACAAAATCGGATTTTCGATCGCTTTTATCGAGTCAATAGCGATCGCTCTCGTAACACTGGTGGTTCTGGATTAGGACTAGCGATCGCCCAAGCACTTGTTCAAGCTCACCACGGTAGTTTAAATGTTCAAAGTGAATTAGGCCAAGGTAGTACTTTTACTACTAAGTTACCACTGAAATAAGTTCGATTTATCAGGTGTCTCGTCACAAAATTTTGCTTGACTAAGTAGCATTAGTCTGTATTTTATTTTACATAAAAGCTATAAAAAATCATAATTATTTTTGATTATTTTTCAATAAATGTGATGTGCCGATATTGAGAAGTTTTTGCGGGAAAAATTCTTAAGTGTTTGTATCTTTGCCTGAAATTTAGGCTCAGCTATCTGTTGTTTTAACCTTTTGCTAGCTGTTTCTTAACTTTCTTCAGATAGTTTAAGGTGGCTGAATAGTTAAATACTCAAAAGTTGTACAACTAACTTCTCTTAACTGCTAACAATGGTGGTCTGGAAGCTGTATTTGGTATTGCTCTCGCGTTAATTGCGAAGTGCATACTTGCAGTTAACGTAGTTTTACTGGCAAAAAAATGGCACTTACACTCCAAATTCTCCACACTTCGGATTTTGAAGGTGGCATTGACGCTGCCGGTACTAGCCCTCAGACTTCTGATGCTGTTGGTTTGGTCTTAACACAAAGTGATGTTGCGATCGCTTTTTAACACAATTAAAGCAAGAGGTTTTTATGCCCAAGATCGTTATCAATGAATTTTATCGTGGTGGAACCCTGACCACAACTGACGAATTCATCGAGCTTTTGCTTACTGAAGATTTGACTGCTACACAGCTTGAGTCTTTTTTTGTGGGAGATTCCACAGCTGCCAAAGCCTCTAAGTTTTCTGCTTATAAATTTACAAATGTTAGTTCTATAGCCTCCACCTTCAAAGCAGGAACTATCATTACAGTCGGTGGAACTACAGCTATTACTCAGAACACATCCTATAATCCATCAGCTAATGACTGGAATATAGCTCTCAATGCTGGTGGTTCCTTTTTACCTAACGCCAACAGCGGAAATACCGGAGATATTGCTGGTGATGATGTTGTTTGGGTTGATACTTCAAATACTGGCGCAACCATTTCCGCAGACGGATTTGCTGTAGATATTGGCACTGCAACAGGAGTCTTCACAAGCGCAGCAAATGTCAATTTTGGTACTAGCACAAACAACACAGGCTATGCATTAAACTCTGATGTTGCTGGCGCAACAAATACTACTAACTGGACAACAGGAATTCCATTTGCTTCTACTACACCTGGTTTGCCCAATGGCGGAGCTAATACGACTTATATCAATAGTCTACGCTCTATTCCACCATTACCAACTTTGTCTCTAAGTATTACTCCTAGCTCATTTGCTGAAAATGCTGGGGCTAATGCTGCTACAGCCACTCTGACACGCTCGGATACTTCCACATCAAATTTAGTTGTCAATTTGAGCAGTAACGATACAACTGAGGCAACAGTACCCACAACTGTCACCTTCACAGGCAATAGTTCGACTGTAACCTTTGCGATTAATGCTGTAGACGACTCAGTACTTGATGGTTCCCAGACAGTGACCATAACTGCTTCTGCTACAGATTTTACTAACGGCATTGCAGATATTACGGTGACAGATAACGAAGTTGCCCCATCCATTAAGATTAGCGAGATTCAGGGAACGGCGCATATCTCACCTTTGGCAGGTCAGACAGTTAATAATGTAGCGGGAATTGTCACGGTAGTCAGAAGTAATGGTTTTTACTTGCAAGACCCCAACCCTGATAACGACGATCGCACCTCTGAAGCCATTTTTGTCTTCACCTCATCAGCACCAACGGTTTCTGTCGGAGATTCTATATTAGTCACTGGAACAGTCACCGAGTTTCGTCCTGGTAATAATGCCAATAACCTGACGACCACAGAAATTATTAGCCCCACGATTGTCAAACTTTCCAGTGGCAACGCTTTACCAGCTGCCACAATCCTTGGCAACGGCGGCAGAACTATTCCCAATCAAGTGATTAATAATGATGCTGTGGGTGGAAATGTAGAAAATCCTGCTACATTATTTGACCCTGCCCAAGATGGCATCGATTTCTACGAAAGCTTAGAAGGAATGCTGGTACAGGTTAATAATCCTGTGGCAGTTAGCCCGACAAATTCTTTTGGAGAGATTTGGGTACTGGCAGACAACGGCGCCAACGCCACCGGACGTACAGCACGCGGTGGTATCGGGATTAGCCCCAATGATTTTAATCCCGAACGCATCCAAATAGATGATACGCTGTTTACTTCTGGTAGCTCACCCGAAGTTAATGTCGGTGCTACTTTAGGCACGATTACGGGTGTGGTTGATTATAACTTTAGTAACTACGAAGTTCTGCCAACTTCGGTGAATGTTCTTTCCAACACCCTGACCAAGGAAGTCACGAATTTAACTGCCACCACCGACCAGCTGACAATCGCTACCTTCAATGTCGAAAATCTTGACCCAGGCGATAGTGCAACCAAGTTTAGCAACCTTGCTAGCAGCATTGTCAATAATTTGAAATCGCCTGACATCATTTCTCTGGAAGAAATTCAGGACAATAATGGCCCGACGAATGATAGCGTAGTCGATGCCAGTATTACCTTCCAACAATTAATTAATGCGATCGCTGCTGCTGGCGGCCCCACCTACGAATATCGCCAAATTAACCCAGTGGATGATACCAATGGCGGTGAACCTGGGGGAAATATCCGCGTCGGCTTCTTATTTAATCCCAATCGCGTCAGTTTTGTAGATCGTCCCGGCGGTACTTCCACCTCCAACACTACAGTCAGCAATAACTCTGGTGTTCCCACAATTTCTAATAGTCCTGGTTTGATTGACCCCACCAACTCGGCTTTTAATAGCAGTCGCAAACCGTTAGTTGGTGAATTTATTTTCAACGGCGAAACCGTGTATGTAATTGGCAACCACTTTAATTCTAAAGGTGGCGACCAACCATTATTTGGTGTGAATCAACCGCCAACCCTGACTAGCGAAGTGCAGCGCCAACAACAAGCTACGCTGGTGAAAAACTTTGTCGAGAGTATTTTGGCGATCGACCCCAATGCCAATGTAGTTGTAGCGGGTGACTTGAATGACTTTGAGTTTTCCAACCCTGTCAACACCCTAAAAAGTGCTGGACTGAATTCTCTGATTGAAACTCTGCCTCAAAATGAGCGCTACACCTACAACTTTGAAGGCAACGCCCAAACCCTTGACCACGTTTTAGTTAGTAACAATTTGCTGAGCAAACTTGATGGGTATGATGTAGTCCACATCAACTCAGAATTTGCCGATCAAAATAGCGACCACGATCCCAGCGTGGCTCGGTTTAACATATCCGGAAACGATGCTCCTACGGTAGTGCAACCCATTGATGACCAAATCATCTCTACTAACAAACCCTTCTCTTTCAATGTCAGTAACAAATTTTCTGACATCGATGCAGACGACACCCTCAGTTACAGTGCTAGTGGTTTACCGGGGGGAGCTAGTATCGCTGCTAACACTGGTGTTATCTCCGGCACTATCCCCACAACTGGTATTTTTGCAGTCACAGTCACCGCTACTGATGAGAAAGGCCTGACAGCCAGCGATACTTTTGAATTGACTGTTGCTAACAACAAGGCCACATCTGGTAACGACATCATCTTTGTCGAAGAACTTACTGGTTTGAATCAGTACATAGTCAGCGCTCTAGGTGGGAGCGATCGCGTTATCGGCACTAACAGCACTGAGTTAATCAACGGTGGAGCAGGCAATGATTACCTCGATGGTAAAGGAGGTGCTGACGTACTCCTTGGGGATGGTGGTAATGACACAATCTTCGGTGGACTTGGCAAAGATATAGTTTCTGGAGGCGATGGCAATGACCGCCTGATTGGTTGGGGAGGTGGCACAAACGAAATCGACCTTCTCAACGGTGACCAGGGTGCAGATACTTACGTTTTGGGCGATAACACTTCTGTTTTCTATGCTAGTTCCGGTAAGAGTGACTACGCAGATATTCTCAACTTACAGACGAGCGATCGTGTTGAACTCAAAGGAGTTGCTAACAATTATTCCTTAGGGTCAGCGTCGGCTGTATCTATTATTAAATCTGCTGTGAGTATTTTCACTAACAACGGTACGGAATTGATTGCTGTTGTGGAAAGCGGGTTAAACCAAAATACAAATTTGGCGACAGATAGCCGTTTTGTTTTTGTTTAAGGCTCACGCAAAGGCAAGGCAGCGCGGTCTTGGGGGTTTCCACGCCAGTTGCTTCAAGTCGGCAGAGCCGCCCAACGCACTGGCTCCCCATGAGCGACTGCCGCGCAAAGGCGCAAAGCAGAGAATAACTCCCCACTCCTAACTCCTAACTCCTAACTCCCCACCCCCCACTCCCCATTTTTATGACAAGCACAATTCGTTTTTCTCAGTTCAACGCTTCTTTGAATCGCAATGCTGAAGGTCAGTTAGTCAGCGATCTTTCTACTCCTGATAATGCTCAGGCGAAGGCGGTTGCGGAAATCATCCAGCGTAATAATCCGGATGTGCTGCTGATTAATGAGTTTGATTACTCCCCAGAGGCAGTTCAATTATTTAAACAAAATTATTTAGCGGTTAGTCAAAATGGTGCAACTCCTGTTGACTATCCCTACTTCTACATTGCTCCTTCTAATACGGGTATTGCTTCTGGATTTGACTTAAATAACAACGGCACAGCGGTTACAACTCCAGGTGAAGCAGGATACGGCGATGATGCTTTGGGATTTGGTAATTTTCCTGGGCAATTCGGAATGTTGCTGTTATCTAAATATCCCATCGATACCGCCAACATCCGCACTTTCCAAAAGTTCCTCTGGAAGGATATGCCCAATGCCTTGCTTCCTGACGATCCTGCAACTCCAGAGCCAAATGATTGGTATTCTCCAGAAGAACTGGCAGTTCTGCGCCTTTCTTCTAAAAGTCACTGGGATATACCCATCCAAGTAAACGGCAAGACAATTCATGTCCTCGCCAGCCACCCCACACCACCGGTATTTGATGGGCCAGAAGACCGCAACGGCAAACGCAATCATGATGAAATCCGCTTTTGGGCAGATTATGTTAGCCCTGGTAAAGGCGATTACATTTATGATGATGAGGGTAAAACGGGCGGTATTGATGCTGGGTCAAGTTTTGTGATTATGGGCGACCAAAATGCTGACCCATTAGATGGTGATAGTTTTGACTTTGCTATCCGCCAATTGTTGGAAAATCCTGGTATTAATACTAATGTCATCCCTAGCAGTCTTGGCGGCCCCCAACAAGCAGATTTACAGGGTGGTGCAAACACTAACCAAACGGGTAATCCGGCTTTTGACACCGCGGATTTTGCTGATACTACTCCTGGAAACCTACGGACTGATTATGTCCTACCCTCTGCTGACTTGGCAATTGCCAATTCAGGAGTCTTTTGGCCGCTAAATACTGACCCGACATTCTCCCCAGTAGGTACTTTTCCCTTCCCCAGTTCCGACCATCGCTTGGTGTTCGCGGATGTCAAAACCGGGCCAAATGAACCAGGTAAAACCATTCCCAGCCTGGGATTTGTGGCGCAAAGTACTTTCGAGACTGGCTTTATTCCTGCTGGTGCGGCGGGAACTGTCAATGGTACACCAACTCCGGTGGGTGGACTATCTGGTGTCACCTACGATGCTGTGAACAAAGTCTACTATGCTATCTCTGATGCTCGGTCTGATACCAATGGTCTAGCTCGCTTCTACACTTTCACTGCCGATACTGAGGTGACTTTTACCAATGTCACACCTCTCAAAGATACCACTGGCAACTTTTTTACAGCTTTTAGCCTTGACCCAGAAGGTATTGCTTTAACTAATAAAGGAACTGTTTTCATCTCTTCAGAAGGCGAAGTTAGACCGGATTTGGGTGCAAGTCGCGTTACTAATCCCTTTATTAAAGAGTTTTCGCTGACTACAGGTCAAGAAGTGCGATCGCTACTTATCCCCACCAAATTCCTACCAGTAGTTGAAGATACCAACAACAACGGGATCGTAGATGCAGGCGACACGCAGACATCGGGCGTTTACAATAACTTGGCATTTGAAAGCCTCACCATCACACCCGACCAAAAAACTTTATTTACTGCTACTGAAAACGCGCTGTCCCAAGATGGCTTAAGGGCTTCACTCACCAGTGGTAGCCGTTCGCGGATTTTGCAATACAATCTCGTTAATGGACAACCAGAAAAAGAATACCTCTATATTACAGATGCAATCCCGGAAGCACCAAACCCCAGCACAGGTTTTGCTGATAATGGTCTGGTGGATTTACTAGCAATAGATAATCGTGGCACTTTGTTGGCTGTGGAACGTTCTTTTTCTGCGGGTGTCGGTAACACCATCAAAATTTACGAAGTTTCCTTGCAAGGTGCAACAGACATCAGTTTCTACGATTCTCTCAATGATTTGAGTGCTGAGCAACTAGCTACCATTGCACCTGCTCAAAAGCGTCTAGTGTTAAATTTAAATGACCTAGATTTGCCAACTGATAACATTGAAGGTATCGCTTTTGGCCCCAAACTTGCAGATGGTCGTCAGTCCATTGTCTTAGTGAGTGACAACAACTTCAACACCAGCCAATTTACCCAAATCCTCACTTTGGGTGCAGATTTAGTTCCCACCGCTGCACCCACGGTAGAAACTACCCCGGATTTGTTGGACGATGAAACACTCCCAGTAGATCAACAGGGTGACGCTGACGATCCTGCCATTTATGTTAATGCTACAAATGCTGCCGATAGTTTAGTATTAACCTCAGTGAAAAATGCCGGACTGCGGGTTTACGATTTGTCTGGTGATTTGTTGCAAACAGTTAATCCTGGTGGGATTCGCTACAACAACATTGATTTGCAATACGGTTTTAAATTAGGCAATCAATCTATTGATATTGCTGTGGCTAGCGATCGCCAAAATGATAAACTAGCAATCTTCAAAATTAACCCCAACCCCACCACCCCCGGACAATACCTAGAAGATATTACCGACAGCAGCATTGGCACTCTCTTCCAAGGACTACCTTTTGCAGAACCTTATTCTTCATCTTCTCGCAGTGCTTACGGGTTGGCGTTGTACCGCAGTCCCATTACCAATGATTACTATGTCTTTGTCAATCGCCGGGAAACTGGAGATGTGGCTCAGTATAAATTGCTCGATAAAGGTAATGGTAAAATTGGTATCGAGCGAGTACGAGAATTTACTGTACCGACAGTGGATGAACGCGAACCTCAAACTGAGGGCATGGTGGTAGACCAAGAAACAGGCTTCCTCTACATCGGTCAGGAAGATGTCGGAATTTGGAAGTACCAAGCAGAACCAAACGGTGGCACCACTGGCAAATTAATTGATAAAGTCAAAGACTTGGGTGGCAATTACCTTACCAACGATGTCGAAGGATTGACCATTTATTACGGCAAAAATGGTACAGGCTACTTACTAGCATCTAGCCAAGGCGACAACACTTTTGTTGCCTACACCCGTGAAGGTAACAACGAATTTGTCGGTAACTTCGCCGTTGGTAACAGCGGCTCAATTGACAGCGTACAAGAGTCAGACGGTGCAGATGTCATTAACGTACCACTGGGGCCTAACTTCCCATTTGGTTTATTTGTGACTCAAGATGGTTCTAATGAACCCAGCAAAATAGTTAGCGATGAAGGTGAAGAAGAAAATATTAGTTCTAACTTCAAACTTGTACCGTGGGAAAATATTGCTAACGCCTTGCCCACTCCTTTAAATATTGACACCACTAGTTACGATCCCCGCAATCCTGTTGCCCAACCCAAACTGACTATCTATGACTTTGAAAATTTACCCAAGTTAGGTACAACCTCAAAAAATCAAGATATTTTGTTGGGTGGTTTTTCTGGGTTGTACTTTCAAGGAATTGCAGCAAATGGCAACCTGAAGTTTGTCACCAATACAGACCGGGGCCCCAATGGAGAACCTGATGGCGTCAACAGACCATTTTTATTACCCGACTTCCAACCAGAAATAGTCAGCTTTGAACTCAACCGCACCACAGGTGAAATCACCATTACCAACAGAACAAAGCTATTCCGGCAAGATGGAACGACACCATTAACGGGATTACCAAACCTGCAAGCTGTAGGAAACGGCTTAGCTTACACAGATGAAATTGCCGTTGACTTAGACAATAATGTTTTACCTAACGATCCTTTGGGTGCAGACTTGGAGGGAATTGTAGTTGCAAAAAATGGTGACTATTGGTTGGTGGATGAATATCGCCCTGCTATTTACCACTTCGATAGCAATGGTAAGCTGATTGAGCGCTTTATTCCCCAAGGAACTGCCACTGCACCCGACCCAGACCAACCAGGCGGAACCTTTGGTATTGAGGTACTGCCAGCGGTTTATGCCCAACGCCGCAATAATCGGGGATTTGAAGCTGTGGCATTGGAAGGTAATAAATTATATGCCTTTATCCAGAGTCCAATTGATAATCCAGATGTCGCTAATGATGCGACTTCTAAAGCTTCTCTCAACCTGCGAATTCTGGAGTTTGATATTGTCACCAAGCAAGTAACAGCAGAGTATTTATATCGCCTGGAAGGTTTGCCAGGAACTGATAAAATTGGCGATGCAGTTTCCTTGGGTAACGGCAAGTTTGCAGTAGTTGAGCGAGATGACAATGGTACATCTGCTGGCAATAAATTAATTTACCAAATTGATTTAGCCGGAGCGACCAACATCAACAACCATGCTAATTTTACTTTGCCAGCTGGGAAAACCATTGAGCAACTGACCTCTGCGGAACTAGCTGCTGCCAATATTACCCCTGTGACCAAGAGTTTAATTGCTAATGCTGCCCAGTTGGGTTACACCGGAGTGGAAAAATTAGAAGGTTTGGCGCTAGTAGCACCCAATACGCTAGCTTTGCTGAATGACAACGACTTCAACATTACGGGAAATACTCCTGCTCAGAGACTCGGTATTTTGGAACTACCTAATAACCTGACAACTCTACAGCCTACTTTCCCTGACAGTTTTGGTTCTAGCAACAGCGATGATGTGACACTCAAGCCAGGACAAACATTTTTCGCAGGTGATGGCGCAGACTTTGTAGAAGGTACTACAAATAACACAATCGAAGCCGGAAACGGTGACGACATTGTACTGGTAGGTAGTGACTCTTGTGTATCCGGTCAAAAAGGTGACGATCAAATATTTATTGGTCAAAATGGTTCGGCTAAAAGTACCAATGTTGATGGTGGCAATGGTGACGATGTGATTACCGTGGTGGAAGCCGATGGTAGTAATAATCTATTCGGAGCCGCAGGCGATGATACTCTCACAGTGATTGAAGGTTCTCGCCAATATTTATTCGGTGGAGATGGTAACGACATCCTCAGCAGTGAAGGTAGCAAGAACCGTTTGTATGGTGGTTCTGGCGATGACATTTTCTTCTCAAATCTCGATGACTTCTTGTTTGGTGGTGATGGAGATGATGTCTTATTTGCTGGTCAAGCAGGCGGTAATAAACTCAGTGGTGGCAGTGGTATTGACCAATTCTGGATTGCTAGTAGCAGCCTACCAACTGCCAAAAACATCGTCAGTGATTTTACAGCAGGCATTGATAAAATAGGGCTTGGCGGTATTGGCATGACTCAATTTAGTGCCTTAACGCTATTGCAACAGGGTAGTGATACTTTAGTAAAAACCGGAAATACAGAGTTGGCTTTATTAGTTGGAATTACCTCAACTAGCCTCACAGCCAATGATTTTGTTTTCTTGGCTAGTGTTGTCGCTTAACTGGTTCGCCTAACACAATCCTAATCTCAATTCCTCAACAAATAGATCCCCGACTTCTTAAAGAAGTCGGGGATCTATAATTTATTTGGCGCTAGTTGAAAATATAATTTTTTACAGATTATCTTGATAAAAATTTATAAATATTATCTTTAGTAAATGAACGTATTTTAATCGTTTCTTTCGCTTCATTTATTCTTTTCTTAATCTTTCAATGAAAACATCTTTAAGGCTATGGCAATCCTATTGAGTTGTGAAAAATATCAATATTAGCTGTTGACTGATGATTGTCAACAGTCATTAGTCAACACTCAACATTTCACTTTCTCATTCTTGCGATCGCTCTCAAACAAACACCCAAAAACATTCTAATTATGGCAATTGAATTAGTAGGTTTTGCCTCTTTACCCCCTGATACCTATGGTGAGGGGCCAGCTTCTGGTGAGGAAATTTCCGGCAATGGTAGAACCGGCCCTTTCCCAGGACAGCCAATACAAGGGTTTAGTGGTGTACAGTTTGCTAATAATAACTCTCTCTATTTTCTGTCAGATAATGGTTACGGTAGCAAAGATAATAGTGAAGACTTTCTGTTACGCATCCATCGTCTAGATCCCAATTTTAAGGGAATAGAAAATGGCGATGGCACTGTTAAGGTTTTAGATTACATTCAACTGTCTGACCCTGACAACAAGATTCCTTTCAAAATAGTTAATGAAGGCACTAGCGAGAGATTACTAACTGGTGCAGATTTTGATGTGGAGTCATTTGTCTTTGATAAAGACGGCACCATCTGGGTGGGAGAAGAATTTGGCCCTTACCTGCTGCATTTTGATGCCGCTGGTAAGTTGTTAGAAGCTCCCATTGCTACACCTGATTCCTTTAAAACCCTAGATGGGGAAGCACCATTAGTTATTGGTCATAGAGGTGCTAGTGGAAAGCTTCCAGAACATACTTTAGAGGCCTACAAACAAGCAATTGAAGACGGCGCTGACTTTATTGAGCCTGACTTAGTTGTTACAAAAGATGGTGTATTAATTGCTCGCCATGAACCTGCTTTGGCAATTTTGAACGCCGATGGTACTGTCAATTTCAGCAATACAACCACAGACGTTTACGATATTACCAAGTATCCACAGTTTGCCGATCGTAAGAAAACAGTCAGCCTCGACGGAACTGAAATCACAGGTTGGTTTGCTGAAGATTTTACTCTTGAGGAAATCAAAAGTTTAAAAGCCATACAGCGTCTACCTTTCCGCGACCAATCTTTTAATGGTCAATTTGAAATTCCGACTCTGGCGGAAATTATTGACTTGGTGAAAGAAGTAGAAGCCGAGACGGGTAAAAAAATTGGCATCTATCCTGAAACCAAGCATCCGACTTATTTTGCCAAAGAAGCCACCTATGTAGGCACCACAGAGAAAATTAACAGAAACATCAGTGAAATACTCATTGACACGCTCAAAGCTGAGAATTTCACCGATCCCGATCGCATTTTCATCCAGTCCTTTGAAGTTGGTAACCTCAAGGATCTAAACGATCGCATTATGCCTAATGCAGGTGTAGATATCCCACTCGTCCAACTTCTAGATGCAGCTGGTATTGAGCTAGATGGTACCCTCATCGAAACTCAGCCTTATGATTTCAAAGTTAATAATGACCCTCGCACATATGGTGATTTACGAACTCCAGCAGGCTTAGCTGAAATTGCCACATATGCTGATGGTATTGGCCCTTGGAAGCGGATGATTGTTAGTGTCAAAGGTACTGATGCTAATAACGATGGTTTGGCAGATGATGTCAACAACGACGGCGTAGTTAATGATGCTGACAAAAACCTGGTGCCTCCTACGACTTTAGTTCAAGATGCTCACAATGCAGGTTTACAGGTGCATCCTTACACCTTCCGTAATGAGGATTTGTATTTAGCAGCAGATTACAAAGGTAATCCAGAACTAGAATTTCAGCAGTTCTTTCAATTAGGTGTAGACGCACTGTTCACAGACTTTCCAGATACAGGGGATAAAGTCCGAGATTTCTTGAGTATTCCTGAGAATAACTTAGTGCGATCGCCACAAAACCCAGATGTCCTCTCAGGAGATGCTTTTGCTAACTTAGGTGGCTCCAAAGGTTTTGAAGGCGGAGCAATCAACGCCAGCAAAACCAAACTCTACATGCTGCTAGAGGGTACAGTCCAAGGCGATCCCGTTGGTGCTTTGCGGATCAACGAATTTGATATTGCCAGCAAAGAGTATACCGATAAAAAACTCTACTACAAACTGGAAAATCCTGGATATGCGATCGGGGATTTAGCAGTCATTAACGACAATGAGTACCTTGTGATTGAGCGGGATAATGCTCAAGGAGCTGCTGCTCAATTCAAGAAAATCTACAAAATTGACTTGTCTAAAACAGATTCTGATGGCTACGTAGCAAAAGAAGAAGTTGCAGACTTGTTGAACATCCAAGACCCCAATGACCTCAACGGTGATGGCAAAACCACCTTCGATTTCCCATTTGTCACAATTGAAAATGTTTTAGTTGTTGACAAAAACACCATTTTGGTAGCCAATGACAACAACTATCCCTTCTCAACAGGTCGTCCTGGCAACGATCCTCAAAATCCAGTCATAGACAACAACGAAATCATTCTCTTGAAACTGGAGAATCCTCTCAATCTTGCTCCTGGTTTAGGTCAACCCCCAGCTGAAGACATTGATTTCGGCTCCACCACCAGCGATGACATTATTGCTGAGCCAAATCAAACCTTATTTACAGGTGATGGTGCAGACTTTGTAGAAGGTAGCGAAGGCAACACCATCGAAACCGGAAAGGGTGACGACACTGTGTTGGTAGGTAGCGACTCTTCAGTATCCGGACAAGACGGTGACGACCAAATATTTATTGGTCAAAACGGTTCGGCTAAAAATACCGATGCTGATGGCGGCAATGGTGATGATGAAATTACCGTGGTGGAAGCCGATGGTAGTAATAATCTATTCGGAGCCGCAGGTGATGATACTCTCACAGTCATAGAAGGTTCTCGCCAATTCTTATTTGGTGGAGATGGCAACGACACCCTCAGCAGTGAAGGTAGCAAGAACCGTTTGTATGGTGGTTCTGGCGATGACATTTTCTTCTCAAATCTCGATGACTTCTTGTTTGGTGGTGATGGAGATGATGTCTTATTTGCTGGTCAAGCAGGCGGTAATAAACTCAGTGGTGGCAGTGGTATTGACCAATTCTGGATTGCTAGTAGCAGCCTACCAACTGCCAAAAACATCGTCAGTGATTTTACAGCAGGCATTGATAAAATAGGGCTTGGCGGTATTGGCGTGACTCAATTTAGTGCCTTAACGCTATTGCAACAGGGTAGTGACACTTTAATCAAAACATCAAATACAGAGTTGGCTTTATTAGTTGGAGTTACCTCAACTACCCTCAGTGCCAATGATTTCGTTTTTGTTGCTAGCGCAGTTTAGTCCAAAGTTGATGACAGCGAATTATATTCGCTACTATACAAGCTAAGTCCGCCTGCGCGGACTAACAGAAAATTAAGATTTTTAACCCGCGCAGGTGGTCACTGAGCTTGTTGAAGTGCGGGTTTTGTCTGTGTAGCCGCGATTTACAATCGCCAGGGCTAGTATTAATTTAGACTTTTCAAACAATCTCTTAGAGGAGAGTTAAGATGTTTCCTCCCTGGTAAGTTGCTAGAAACCAATTCAGTCAGCGATTCGCCTTAGTTAGGCAGAGCTTCTGTTCGTGGATTCCCCCTCCAGATCCAACGCAGTAATGAGTTTGCGTAGCGATGGAATCTTGAGGACGGAGAATTTCACAATGTCATTGAACGATAAACAGAAAACTGCCAGGACAGTGATGAGATTAACCATCATTTTCCTGATGATTGAATTGTTAGATGAGTTGGTTGATGGGGTGCGAGGTGCGGCTTGGCCTTTGATTCGCAATGACTTACACCTATCTTATGTACAGGTTGGCATGTTGCTGACCATTCCCAATACGATCGCCAGCTTGATTGAGCCAATTCTAGGAATTTTGGGCGATGTTGGTCAACGACGGCAGTTGATTTTGGGCGGAGGAGTCGCCTTTGCGATCGCTCTACTCTTCATTTCTCTCAGCAATGACTTTTCATTGCTATTAACCGGGTTTGTGTTGTTTTATCCAGCATCCGGCAGCTTTGTCACTTTGTCCCAAGCAACCTTGATGGACATTGAGCCGACTCGCCACGAGCAAAACTTGGCGCGGTGGGCATTAGCTGGTTCCTTGGGTAATGTCATTGGGCCTTTAATCTTGGCAGGGGCAATTGCCTTGCACAGCAGTTGGCGGAGTGCTTTTTTCGTCCTAGCGGTATTGACGGTATGGCTGTTGGCACTGCTGTGGCATTATCCAATTGCAACTCCAACTTCTTTTGAAGATGCACCCGCACTCAGTTTCAAGGATGGCATACGCAATGCGATCGCTGCATTAAAACGACCCTCCGTATTGCGCTGGCTGACATTGTTGCAATTTTCAGATTTGATGTTGGATGTGCTGCACGGCTTTATCGCGCTGTACTTTGTCGATGCGATCGGTACAAACAACACGCAAGCGAGTTTGGCTGTCACAATTTGGTTGGGGTTTGGCTTGCTAGGTGATTTTCTGTTGATTCCCCTACTTGAACGCGTGTCGGGATTGAGTTACTTAAAGGTGAGTGCGCTTCTGGTGTTAGTTCTTTACCCTGCTTTTCTGGTGATTCCCCACCTTACGGTCAAACTGATTATTTTGGCTTGTTTAGGTTTGCTCAATGCGGGTTGGTACTCAATTCTCCAAGGGCAATTGTACACAGCGATGCCAGGACAGAGTGGCACAGTCATGACACTCAGCAACATGTTTGGTTTAGTGGGTGGGTTAATTCCGCTGGCAGTAGGAATTTTAGCTCAACAGATTGGTTTGCAACCAGCAATGTGGGTGTTACTAGTAGCACCTATAGCCTTACTGCTTGGACTGTTTAAAGTTTAAGAAATCTTACAAAATTTGAGATTTTCGATCTGTTAGAGGATTAATACAGGGTACTGAGCCTACAGACGCGACCTAAAAGTTGTACGTAAATGTAGTAACTTATTTTACATAGGAACCGTCTTATGGAGATGGTTCCTTCCTACTTTATTAAAAGATTAAAAGCTTACATCTGTCAGACCAATTACTCCCGCACCCCACAGCCGTGGGATTGACGCATACTTGCATTAAAACTTAGATAAAGGCAGCGTCCCGCTGGTATGCGTGTATATGCGATCGCCAATAAAACCTTTGTATAAGCTCTCAACTGGCATAAACTCAGTGTATTCACTGAGGCTTAGCTCAAATTTAGACAATAAGCTGTATGGTGCATTCCTCACTTTGTTAGCAAAGAATATTACATTTCCTATTATCTTGCAATCTTAATAAAAACAAGTGTGAGGCAATCAAATACCATACTTCACTTCAAAAGAATTATGACCGCATCATTTACAAATCTCGCTAACTTACTAGCTGGGACAACTGCTAATTCGGTTGCAGTGACAAACATTGAGGATGATAGCAAACTCAACTTGGTGGTGGGTAAGTATATTGAGCCAACTGAAAACTTTTATGGGCAAATGCCTGGGAATCAACTAGTTTTTATTGACTCACAACTAGAGAACTACCAAAATCTGGTAGCAGGTGTTTTGCCTAACATAACTGTTGTCGTCCTAGATCCTAACCAGGATGGTATTGAGCAAATTAGCCAAGTGTTGGCATTGCATCGACAAGTTAAGAGTCTGCACATTGTTTCCCACGGCGCACCAGGGCGAGTTTATTTGGGGAACAGTCAACTTAGCCACGAAACCCTCCATCGCTACACTTCACAACTCATGGGTTGGGCAAATGCTTTGACTGCCGATGCACAACTGCTGCTGTATGGTTGTGAAGTTGCTCAAACACAGCAAGGAATGGCATTTGTACAGCGATTGAGCGAACTGACAGGTGCAGGGGTAGCAGCCTCAACTCACTTAATAGGGAATTGCACATTAGGCGGGAACTGGGAACTGAATATTTGTACAGGGGGAATTGCTTCTCCTTTGGCGTTCCAGGAACAAGTAATGTCAGCCTACTCCTCAGTACTAGGAAAAGTAGTTCTCGACACCACCTTCAACACCACCGGTAAAGTTACTACCGACTTTAACGGCAGTAATGACGGTAGCTACAAGATCGCTGTCCAAGATGACGGCAAGATTCTGGTGGCCGGATATAGCAATAACGGCACTAATAATGACTTTGCCATCACCCGTTATAACAGCGATGGCACTCTCGACACCACCTTCAACACTACTGGTAAAGTTACTACCGACTTTAACACCAGTAATGAGATTGGCTACAGCATCACCGTCCAAGATGACGGCAAGATTCTGGTGGCGGGAGTTAGCAATAACGGCACTAATGATGACTTTGCCATTGCCCGTTATAACAGCGATGGCACCCTCGACACCACCTTCAACACTACTGGTAAGGTTACTACCGACTTTAACAGCAATGATGAGGCTGGCAACAGCATCACCGTCCAAGATGACGGCAAGATTCTGGTGGCTGGATATAGCAATAACGGCACTAATGATGACTTTGCCATCGCCCGTTATAACAGCGATGGTACTCTCGACACCACCTTCAACACTACTGGTAAAGTTACTACCGACTTTAACGCCAGTAATGAGGGTGGCAACAGCATCACCGTCCAAGATGACGGCAAGATTCTGGTGGCGGGAGTTAGCAATAACGGCACTAATAATGACTTTGCCATCGCCCGTTATAACAGCGATGGTACTCTCGACACAACCTTCAACACTACTGGTAAAGTTACTACCGACTTTAACGCCAGTAATGAGGGTGGCAACAGCATCACCGTCCAAGATGACGGCAAGATTCTGGTGGCGGGAGTTAGCAATAACGGCACTAATGATGACTTTGCCATTGCCCGTTATAACAGCGATGGCACTCTCGACACCACCTTCAACACTACTGGTAAAGTTACTACCGACTTTAACACCAGTAATGAGATTGGCTACAGCATCACCGTCCAAGATGACGGCAAGATTCTGGTGGCGGGAGTTAGCAATAACGGCACTAATGATGACTTTGCCATTGCCCGTTATAACAGCGATGGCACTCTCGACACTACCTTCAATACTACTGGTAAAGCTACTACCGACTTTAACGGGAATGATGAGGGTGGCAACAGCATCATCGTGCAATCTGACGGCAAGATTCTGGTGGCGGGAGCTAGCAATAACGGCACTAATTATGATTTTGCGATCGCCCGCTACTTGGTCAACGAATCTCCAGAGGTGGCAAATGAAATTCAGGATCAAGAAGCCACCGAAGATAGTGTTTTCAACTTCGCTGTTCCAGTTGACACCTTCAGCGATGCAGATGCTGAAGACATCCTCACTTACACTGCAACTCTGGAAAATGATAGCTTACTACCCACTTGGTTGAACTTTAACCCTAATACCCTAACCTTCAGTGGCACTCCCACAAATCAGGATGTGGGTAGTTTAAACATCAAAGTTACAGCTCAAGATATTGCCGGAGATCAAGTCAGTGATGTATTTGCACTTGCAGTTGCCCAAAAGAATTCTGCTCCGACAAATTTGATATTTACCATTATCAGCGATGATGATGATGACGACGATGACGACGATGGTGGTAGTGGTGATGGAGATGATAATGACGATGACGATCAAAAAATCATCGGTTTCTTCACTACCATTGACCCAAACCAAGACGATGAACACAGTTATAGCTTAGTGGCGGGTAATGGTGATAGTGATAATAATGCATTCATCATTGAGGGAGATAGCCTCAAAATAAAATCTGATGTCACTAAATCTAGTTATAAAATCCGCGTCCGCACTACTGACGTTGGTGGCCTTTCTTTCGACAAGGAGTTAGATGTTAATATTGATGGCTTTGGGTCTACAAATACCCAGATAACTACTATTTTCCAACTGGTAAATATTACTCAGAATATCTTTACTATCAAAAGTAAAGTCAAGGGTAGCAAAGGAAAACTTTCTATCAAGATTAAAACTCACAGTTCAAAAGAAGTAAAAGAACTGTGTGTATTTAATGTTGATGATGATGAAGGTAAGATTGACGGCATAGCGCCCGGTGCAGAAGGTTATGCAAAAGCGGCTCTTTTGCGTTCAAAAGTGATTTTCTGCTCCCTGGGAAATCTGCCTAATGGTTTTAATACTGCCGACTTGACAAACATCTTGGAATTTGAGTCTAATACCAAACTCAGATTTTATATGGTATCCAACAGTACTACTCAGGCTGTACTGTCTGGAAAAGCATCTTTCTCAAGTGTCGTTTTTTCCTCAAGTACGAATAGCAGCTCACAAAGCTCAGAAAATGAAGGATTTTCTCTTAATTTCCAGAGTTTAGTTGTCACGGTTGAAGCAACAAATCAACAAATAACTTTGGGCACAGGTTTGCAAGGCAAAAAAGAAGGCGAACTGATTGATTTACGGGATGTGAAACAATCGGTAAAAGCTGATTTTAAAGTTCACAGAGAAGCTGCACTCAACAACTGTGTCGGGTTCTATCAAATTGCTGATGAGAGTGGTGGCATTGACACCAATAATGATGGTGTGGCAGATATTCTTGTTGGACAGGCTGGTTACGCCGAAGCCGCTGTGCGTGGGCGTGTTACAGGCATTGATTTGACAGTCACTAACCAGGGTACAGCTTCTCACAATGGCACTTTTGCAGCTAGTTCGCTGTTTGCACCGTTTATTATTATCAATGGTAAACCCGATGCGTTTGTTGCTAAAAATAGCAATAATAATCCCACGGTTTATTTTGCATTCTTGGGCGCTAACACTGATAAGGCAGATCACATTCGGCTGTTGGGAAATAACACCTTTGGTTTTGAAGATTTGGCAAATGGGGGCGACAAAGATTACAACGATATCATTGTGCAGATCAATTTGACCGCTAATGCTGTGTAATATAGCAATCCTATTTAAGTTGTAAAAAATGTCAGTTGTGGCTGTTGACTGTTAACACTTAACAGCCAACAGTCTAGGTAGCAAGATTTCACAAATGATTTAGGACTGCTATAGGCAGAAGGCAATAGGGAAAGATTTATTGCCTTCTGCCTTATAATTTGTAGAATTTTTTCAAAAATCCAACAATCAAATAACAGCATCTACTTATAACAAGGTTTTTATTGATACTTTAAAATTACGTCTTCTACTTTTTTGCCAGATAAAAACTTCGGCAATTACATAGTAAAATTGCACAACTTCACGCTACAACGAGAATTAGCCGGATATATTAAATTAGTAAATCTACTGAAGCCAGTCATTGTGTTTCCTTCATAGATTTAATAGTTGATTCCTCTAAAGTACTTTTTCAGTTAATTCATATTGAACTTAACTGACAAAAAGTGATGCGGAATTCTTTGACAGTTAGGTATGGGTGCTGTTTCATGAGGAAAGGCCGCTGTCTTTCTTTATCAGTGATACTGTTGTTCCCTGTATCAAAGAATTTGTAAAAAATAATTCAGAAATTTAAAGTTTTTTTTATTACTAATTCTTAATTAGGGTATTTACTTAGGAAAGCATTTGTGATATTTTCATGTTGACTATCATAACTTTAAATGCACCAGGCTAAATTTAGCAAACACGTCTGGATGTATTAGTTTAGTTGTGAGTATTGATTCTCGATAGTTGCAATAGTAGATTCTGAATTTCAGCTTGTATAAATTATGTAGCATTAACCAAGTAATAATCTCTTCTCAATTTATTATTAAAACTAAAGAGTAAAGAGTAGGGTATATTCCTTTTTTCTCTTTGGTTATGGGATTTTCTGATGATTGACTTTCTTGAAAATAAGGAGTGGTGAGTGGGTACAGACGTGATTAACGATGTCTGTACGAGAGTAGGTGAGGAATACTTTTTTGTGCTTGGTTGTCGGTTTTTACCGCGATCGCCTAATTTGAAGAATTATTACAAACTGTGTTTATTTTGAATAATCTAACCGTAATAACCGTGGATCTAAATGTAGGTTTGTAATTAGCAAATTTGTTTTTTTGTGGTATCACGTATCCATATACACTGAATGCCACATTGTCAAGTTAGGAGTTAGAAGTGAGGCAGTGTAGTCTTAAATGTTTCTTTCATAAACAAACGGCGAACCCGGTAGGGGTTAAGAATAGTGTTAACTCTTCATCCCAAGCTCGGAACTTGATGACTCATTTTTACCTTTAGACTTATTTGACATGACTTATATTAAGAACACTTTTCCGGAATTTCTCACGAACATAGAGGGGTTCGATCGCTTACCAGATGAAGCGATCGCCAACATATCCCAACAGCTGCAAGCTTGGCGCTATCGGTTGGGTCAAAAAATCATCGGCAAAGAAAGCCTCCCGCAACAGATCACAATCATTTATGAAGGACAAGTGCGGCTGTTGGGATACGAACCCCAAACGCAAATCCCAACTACCTTGAAATTACTGCAACCAGGGGAAATCATCGGCGAAATTGGTTTATTACGCGAGATTCCTTGTGAAACAGCGATCGCTTCCACCGAAGTAGTATGTTTAACCTTGAGTGCAGCAGCCTACTTTAACCTTGTAGATTCATACCCAGCTTTTGCCGAGGCTCGTAAAAACCGCAGTAATTTAGTAGAAGTTTTCGATATTCTCGGTGCTTATTGGCAAAAGCAAGCGATCGCCACATTGAATCTCAAAGAATTAACACAAACAGCTTTACCAGAAGCGATAATTCAGTACCTGAGTCCAGGGAAAAGCTCATTTGACCAACTCGATAGGGGACGGGTTTGGTTTGTCAGTGGTGGGGGTACCGTCACGAATTTTTCAATTGGCGATCGGCTAGAACAATACGACGATCGAGACAAGATACACGTTACAGGTCAAAGTCCCGCACGCTTACTTGGTCTAAATCCCTCAAATTTGATCTTGCAAGATACTCGTCAGCTAGAACTTGCAGTTAGTGACACCCAATCACATAGCCAAGATGAACTAGATATTCCCTACGCATCAGATGAAATAGTCCTATCACAAACAAACGGTCAGACTTCAAAGAAGTCGGCAAAAGGCATAAAATACCCATTTTTTGGCGGCAAAGGAGAATTAAATTCAACCTTCGCCTGCTTCCAAATGCTTGCGAAACACTTAGAAATGCCGTTTCGTCGAGAAGTGATTCGCCGTATTTTAAACGAGCAAATCAAACGCCAGGGTAATATCTCCTTTCCAGCTATTGCTTACCTATCAGAGTTAATTGGACTCAAGGCGCAACTTGTAGAGCTGCCAGTCGCCTCAGTCAGCCGGATTCCCACACCTGCATTAATACGGTATGCCGATAATTTTGCCGTTTTATATGCATCTGACGCCAATACTATGGTTGTGGGTGTACCATCCCAAGGAATTGTCCGCTGCAAACCCGCTCAATTTGTTGAACAATTAGATACCGACCCCACCAACTTTCCACCACAAGTTAGGGTATTGCTGCTAACAGCTACCAAAGAAACACCCCAAGAACGTTTTGGTTTACGGTGGTTTATCCCTTATTTATCACGCTATCGCCGAGTACTAATAGAAGTATTTATTGCTTCGTTTTTCGTGCAGTTAGCAGCATTAGCAAATCCCTTGGTAGTGCAGTTAATTATCGACAAAGTTATCACGCAAAATAGTATTGGTACCCTACATATTTTGGGTGTTTTACTATTAGTAGTTGGGCTATTTGAGGCAGTACTAACTACCTTGCGAACCTACTTATTTGTCGATACTACGAATCGTATTGATATGGGTTTAGGGTCGCAAATTATCGACCACTTATTACGTCTACCACTACGTTATTTTGAAAAGCGACCGGTGGGTGAACTTTCTACTCGGATTAACGAACTAGAAAACATCCGCCAGTTCCTCACTGGTACTGCCTTAACAGTGGGATTAGATGCTCTATTTTCCCTGGTTTATATCGGTGTGATGCTGATTTATAGTTGGCAACTCACCTTGGTAGGTTTAAGCACAATTCCCGTGTTTGTGATTATTACCTTAATAGCATCTCCGACTATTAGCAGACAATTACGCGGTAAAGCCGAACGCAACTCCGAAACTCAATCTTATTTAGTGGAGGTGATGTCAGGAATTCAAACAGTCAAAGCGCAGAATATCGAATTGCGATCGCGCTTTTCCTGGCAAGAACGTTATGCTCGTTATGTCGCTGCTGGTTTTAAAACAGTTGTCACTTCTACCCTTGCCAACTCTACCAGTAACTTTCTCAACAAACTCAGCAGCTTACTAGTGTTGTGGGTAGGAGCTTATTTAGTACTACAACAAGAATTAACTTTAGGTGAATTAATCGCCTTCAGAATTATATCGGGTTACGTTACCAGCCCAATATTGCGTTTAGCTCAACTTTGGCAAAGCTTCCAAGAAACTGCCTTGTCCATTGAACGTTTGAGCGATATTGTTGATACACCAGAAGAAGCAGAAACAGACCGCTACAATATACCTTTACCGGCAATTACTGGAGAAGTCAAATACGAGAACGTTTCCTTCCGATTTGGCACCAGTGGCCCTCTACAACTTTCTAACGTCAACCTGGAATTTCCTCCTGGAAAATTTGTGGGGATTGTCGGACAAAGTGGCTCTGGTAAAAGTACCATGATGAAATTATTGCTGAGACTTTACGAAACTGAGTCTGGCAGAATTTTAATTGATGGTTACGATATTGCCAAAGTAGAACTTTATTCACTCCGACGACAAGTTGGTGTAGTTCCCCAAGAAACATTGTTGTTTGATGGCAGCGTTCAAGAAAATATTGCCCTGACAAATCCCGATGCGACAACCGAAGAAATTATCCAAGCAGCTCAGGTAGCCTGCGCTCACGAGTTTATCATGAACTTGCCCAACGGTTACAACACACGGGTGGGAGAACGGGGTTCTGCACTTTCTGGTGGACAACGACAAAGAATTGCGATCGCACGTTCTGTTTTACAACGACCAAAATTACTAGTTTTAGATGAAGCAACTAGCGCACTAGATTATCCCACAGAGCGACAAATATGTCTCAACTTAGCAAGAACATTTAAGGGTAGTACAGTATTTTTTATTACCCACCGATTGAACACCGTCAGTAATGCAGACATCATAGTTGTTATGGATAACAGCAGGGTTATAGAACAAGGTAGCCATCAAGAATTAATGGCTACTAAAGGTCATTATTACTACCTGTATCACCAACAAGAAGTCAACTTATGAGCAGCAGTCAGAATTCAGAATGGGCTACGCCCCGCTGCGCTAACAGAATTCAGCAATAACGTAGGGTGGACACTGTTTATCAATACTGGTGTCTACCCTACAAAAGTCTCATTTTCAATCCAAAATTCAAAATCCAACATCCAAAATCGCTATGACTCAACTTAATGGGAATCACACCAACGGCAATTATAAAAACGGGGCAAAACAAGATTCACCAGTTGTGACAAAACAACAGAAAGTTGCTTCAGAATCTTTAATTAACTCAAATCCTCAAGAGTTTGAACAGTCCGTTATATTGCGCCAATCTCCAGTTTGGTCACGTACAATTATGGTGACCTTAATGGCCTTAGCCTGTTTTGGAATTGCTTGGGCTTATTTTGCCAAAATTGAGCAAGTAGTACCAGCAACAGGACAATTAAAACCGGAAGGAACAGTCAAAGAAGTTCAGGCTCCTGTCAGTGGAGTAGTCAAAGCACTCTATGTAAAAGATGGACAAGAAGTCAAGCAAGGAGATTTGCTGCTAACTTTCGATTCCATTGCCTCTGTTGCTGAATTAAATTCTTTGAATAAAATTCGTGTAGCATTAACTAAAGAAAACCAAATTTATCGGCGACTGCTGGGAGCAAGTACCGCCACTACATCAGAACTATTATTCTTGCGTGGTAACTTGCCATCAGAAACTACTTTTTTGTTGAAAAGTCGGGCAGCCCTAGTAGCAGAAAATGACTTATTGCGGACTCAATTAAGAAACTCCGGTCAAGATTATGCACTGGGAATTGATGAACAGCAACGTCTACAAGTTGCTAAACAAGAATTAGATTCTCGTTCCAATGCAGCGCGGTTAGAAGTAGAAAAAACCAAAAAACAACTGACTCAAACTCAAGTTAAATTAGAAGATAGTAAATCAAGTTTAGCTATTCAACAGAGAATTTTAGATAAACTGAAAATTCTATCAGAAGAAGGTGGTATTTCTCAGCTTCAGTATCTGAATCAACAACAAGAAGTGCAAAACCGCACGGCGGAAGTAGCACAATTAGGTGAAGAACTCAAACGTCTCCAATTCGACATTGAAAAAGGACAGCAAGAGGTAAGCAATACAGTAGCTGTTACTGACAAAAACGTTTTGGATAAAATAGGTGACAACAAAAAACGTATTGCGGACATCGATAGCCAATTCATGAAAGTTGTGCTAGATAATGAGCAACGTTTAGCAGATGTAAATAGTAAAATCTCCCAATCAGAGTTAAACGTTAAATATCAAGAACTCCGCGCACCAGTGTCCGGAACAGTTTTTGATTTGCAAGCCAAAAACCCAGGATTTGTAGCAAATCCAACTACAAAACTGATGCAAATTGTACCAAATGAAAAATATATAGCTGAAGTTTTCATCACCAACAAAGATATCGGTTTTGTGCGAAAAGGCATGAAAGTAGATGTCAGAATTGACTCTTTTCCTTACAGTGAGTTTGGCGATATTAAGGGTGAAGTAGCCGGAATAGGTTCAGACGCACTGGAACCAGACCAAATACATCAGTTTTATCGATATCCGGCTAAAATTTCTTTGGATAAACAATCCTTAGTTATTAAGGGTAAAAGCGTTACTTTACAGTCAGGGATGTCTATTAGTGCCAATATCAAAGTCCGGGAAGAACGAAGTGTATTGAGTCTGTTCACTGAGTTATTTACCAAGCAAGTTGATACTCTCAAAGGGGTACGTTAACTTCAGCATAATTCTAAATTGATGAGTAGGGGCGTACAGCTATACTCCCCTACTGTTTTTGTTAAAAACCTTAAAAACTTGAGATTTACAGCAGATTGTAAAAGAGTGATATCATGTCCGCCTAATCACTTATCAAAAAAACTCTCCGCGTCTTTGTGTCCCCGCGTCAGCCCTAATGATAAGTCTTCAACCGGACATGATATGAGGTACAGATTTTCGTAAGGGCGCAAAGCTTTGCGCCTCTACCCGTGTACTTCATTTACCTGAAAAACGCTGTATAACAGTTGAAACATAGTTGAGGACATAAGCTGACCGTAAAACCAAGACACAGACATACTTTCTTTGCCTATTGCCTATTGCCTATTCCCTGCTATATGCACAATCATTTAGCTTGAAACATCAAATATGTCCCTCCTAAGCCTTCTACAATTGTGCGTGTATTAGCAATCATCATTTTCTGATAAGTATCTGCTTCGCCTCCAGCTTCTCCAAGCCCCTCAGAATACAGATTTCTCTGAGAAATTTTTACATCAGCTTCTGTGCCTATAGATTGAATTAAATTAGGGTTAATTGCTACTTCAGGAAAAATAGTTGGCACTTTAGCTTGTTTAATATTTTTAGCCAAATTATTTACTCGTGGCGTTGTCAGTTTTTCCTGATTGCGAATACTTTCCATTCCCCCTGCTAATGGAATACTGTATGCTCTAGCATAATAACCAAATGCATCAGAGGTGGTAACTAGCTTGCGTTGTTTGACAGGAATAGTCGCAATTGTTGATTTAATCCAGCTATCTAGTTGAGTGAGTTCATTTGTAATTTTTTGGGTATTGCTACTATAAACTTCTGCATCACTAGGTACTACTTTTTTCAGGTTACTATTAATGACTTTTACCATCTCGATCGCATTTTTTGTGTTATGCCAAATATGAGGATCGTTTACTCTTTTACGACCTTCCTGAAATTTTTGTGGGTTAGACAATGCAACTTGGGCAACAGCTATTTTCGGTACAGAATTTTTAGTCGCTTTAATTAATTTGATCAGATTTGGTTCAAAGTTGTAACCAGTATAAAGAATCAGATTAGCTTGTTCAATAGCTTTACGATCTTCCGGTTTTGGTTTATAAACTTTGGGATCGGCAGTAGGGGAAATCAAACAAGTGAGGTTAACTGTATTCTCGGCAACTTGTCTGGTTAAGTCACAAAGTACACTTGTAGTTGCGACGACTCGCGGAAGATTTTCATTCACCTGGGCGGTAGTCTGAGTAAATGTAGTTCTTACAGCTTGATTTCCACAGCCAACAAATCCAATTGTCAATGCAAAAAAAATAGCTCGTAATAAATTATTTTTTGGTGATTTTTTTGACATCCTCATCTCCTACTGGATGCATAAAAAAGATAATCATTATGATTCAAGAATTCAGCAAACAAGGTTTCTGCAAGCAAAATGTAGCTTTACACGACGGGCTGCAAAACTGCTAAAGGTAAAAGCACCAAGATACGAGGCGATGCTAGGTTGTCTCTTTGGTAGAAAATATAGTGCAGTCTCTCACCATCTGCATCAAGCAACTATACCATTGTGCTGATGTGCCGTCAAAATCGCAAATTGATTAAGGAGAGGAACGTAGTGATGGTGGGGCGTATCGATCATACGGGTTGATGCGAGCAAATCAAGTCGTGAATCTAAGGCAATTGTAGCTGTGCTTTTGTGAGGCGTGGATATGTATTTGCTACAAAATTGCTAAATAGGCGATTTTTAACCATTAGCTAATTGCTGTTACTTCCTGAAAAAAAGCTATATTTAGGAAAAGCTAGCGATCGCTAAACAAACCTTCTTGCCTATTGCCTATTGCCTGCTTATGGCGCTTGCGCTGCCTTTCCCGCACCACATAGCTAACTTCAAAAATCAAATCGGATTGTTTATACAATCAACTTTTTGCCGAGGAACTTTCAACGTGGTGATGTAGTATTACTATTGCTGGTATTAGGATTGAGTAAGTAGTTCGTTATTAGTCTATTTTTACTTTGAATCAATCTATAGGACTAGTATTTGATTTTTGAAATTACTCGTAGAGGCAGGGAACAGGCAATAGGCAATAGGCAATAGGCAATAGTGAAGAAGGGTATTAGAAGTGTACGAATTTTTTTCAGAAATCAAACCGGATTCCTATATGATTATTAGAAAATTAGGTTTCCTAACTCAAGAAGCAAGAAACCAGGTGAACCTTTGTTTAATAATAGCTTTGCAATTGTAATGGAAGATTGCAGTTCAAAAATGAAAGACTTTTGTAAAAATTACCTTTTGATTCATCAAAGTTCTGAATTCTTTCTTATTCATAGAATAACTCCTCAAAGCTGACATTAATCAAGATAAACAATGGTAATTTTAGTTGTCATAATTAACACCTTGATTTCATTGATGCTACTGTATGTTGCTTTGCACGTATGGAAACTTAAGCAGCGAATAGCATCTGTAGCAGATATTTTAACCGCCTATGAAATTTGTACCCATGCAACACTGTATGAAGCACCTGAAAATATTTATCTGAATCAGCAGAACATTTATAACTTACGGCAGAGAAACCAAGCACTACAAATACAAATTCAACAAGTGCAGCAAATTATCAGTCTAATTTTGCTAGGGCGGCAAATCTGGCAGCGTTATTTTCAAAGACCAGAGTTAAGACCTGGGAAAACAACACTCGGAAAATGACAATTGAACAACTTTTAAGCCAGAGTTCAGAATTGACAGCAAAATTCTGACTGCTAAATTCTTAGAATCAAAGCAACATTTGTGGCTGATATTTTGTCAGGATAGTAACTACTGCACTGTGACAAAAGCTTGGCTACCTTTAACAAAGGACTAAAGCCCTTAGTACAGGTCAGCAGAAATAAACAACTCATTAAAAATCTCTGAAAACCTTACACTGTATTCATTTTGAATTTTGTTAGCGCAGCTAAGCCGTGTCCGCGAGCGTCATTTTGAATTTTGAATTCCGCCCTGCGGTACTAGTCTACTGAATTGAGATGGTAGCTGGATTTGTACCGTGCTACATATAGATAAAAATTGTTTAAGTCTTGCAAGGGGGGAAAACCCACCTAAAATGGGTCTAAGGAGAGAAACAACAAGATGTCTAATAATCGTTCTGGAGTATTTATTGGCGGTTTGATGCTGGGAGCTACCATCGGCGCTTTAGCCGGTTTACTCGCTGCTCCACGCACAGGGCGCGAAACGCGTAAAATTTTGCAAAAATCTGCTAATGCTATCCCAGAATTGGCAGAAGATATATCAACAAGTGTGCAAATCCAAGCAGATCGGCTTTCTGCCAGCGCACTGCGAAACTGGGATGAAACTTTAGATAGATTAAAGGAAGCGATCGCCGCAGGTGTAGATGCCAGTCAGCGAGAAACCCAAGTCTTGAAGCGGCAAACATCCGTTGAAGACTCAGATTCTCTTCCCCAGCAATTAGAACGCTTATAAATGATGCAACCGTGATTGACCCCCTGTTTTGGTTGGGACTTTCCTTACTCTTAGTCGCCACAAGCTTAACTGCGGTTTTAGTGGCGGCGATACCGGCTTTGCAGGAGTTAGCACGCGCAGCCCGGAGTGCAGAAAAGCTATTTGACACACTCTCACGAGAACTACCACCGACTCTAGATGCTATCCGCGTCACTGGTTTAGAAATTACTGACTTAACTGATGATGTCAGTCAAGGTGTAAAAAGTGCCAGTCAAGTTGTCAAACAAGTTGACCAAAGCCTTGATACTGCAAGAAAACAGGCTCAAAATCTCCAAGTAGGTACACGCAGCATCTTGGTTGGCGTCAAAGCAGCTTGGAGAAACTTCACGCGCCAAAAGCCAACAAGACGAATTAGCGATCGCCTCGCCAGCAATGAAAAACCAGCACTCACGTTGCGAGAACGAGAAGTGTTGAAACAAGACAATCACCGCATCAAACCAGAAGCCTACCGCGCCAATGACGGTTACAACGACGCTGCTAGCTGGGAAACAGATTTTGATGATCAAGAGTGAATTGGGCATTGGGCATGGAAAAGAGGACAAGGGGACAAGGAGAAAGATTGTTGCAAGTTCTCACCTTGTCACCTTGTCTCCCCTATCTCCCGGTCGGTGAGCAAAGCCGAACCGCATCTCCCTCATCCTCCCATGCCGCATACCCAATACTCAAAAACGCTTTGCTTTGATCCCTAAGATTAGAGTAAAGTAAACAAGTGTAAAGAAGTATGAGTTTTCCAGTACTCTTTTAAAACAACTTGTTCACTTTTACCTTTGATATTTCTATAAAAACGTCCATGCAGTCTTGTTTTTGGCGACGAATCCTAGTATCAATTGCAGTATTTTTCCTGGCTGGGTCAATTTGGGTGATGCATTCTCCTCCGGCACTGGCTTATGACAATCCTGACTTGCTCCCAAAGACCTTTACCCCAGTTGTAGACTTAGCTAAATCTCTCCCTGAACTGCAAGAAGAAAAACTTGTCAATGATTTAGAGCAGTTTGAAGCCGACACAGGCTGGAAATTGCGAGTATTGACTCAGTATGACCGCACTCCCGGTCGGGCAGTGATCAATTATTGGGGCTTAGATGATAAAAGTATTTTGCTAGTTGCTGATTCTCGCGGCGGTAACATCCTGAGCTTTAGTGTAGGCGATGCTGTTTATGAACTTTTACCCCGGACTTTCTGGATAGAACTACAAACCAGGTTCGGCAATTTGTACTTTGTACGCGAACAAGGCGAAGACCAAGCCATTCTACAAGCTTTAGAATCTGTTAAAGGCTGTTTACTCAAAGGTGGTTGCAATGTCGTCCCCGGACTGCCAAGAGAACAGTGGATTCTCACGTTGATAACTTCAGTTATTGGTGGGATAATTTGCGGATTTGCAGCTCAACCTCGTGACAAAGGACAAGTTTTTGCTTGGCAATGGGCTTTAATTTTCTCTCCTTTATGGGGAATCTTGTTTATTGCCTTTGGCATCGGCCCAGTAGTGACACGCACAAGCGACTGGTTACCTCTAGTTCGTAATATTTCTGGGTTTCTCATCGGCGTCTTAGTTGCTTATCTATCTCCTGTTTTCACTCGCCCTTCTTCCACTAACGACTAAATATTGCCGATTTGGAAGTGCTGAGTGGGGAGTCCTGAATTCTCAATTCTGACTTTTGTACAGACGCGATTAATCGCGTCTCTACTCCTAACTCTCTTAAACTGATAAGCTGAAAGCTAAATATTTGAGAAGCTCAACAAAAATGGAATGGCACGTAACTGATGCTCAAAGTTTAGCAATCATTGATAGTGAAATTGGCGATCATGTCTTTTCACCGGCAGAGTATGAGATTGTGCGTCGGGTAATCTACGCCACGGCTGACTTTGAGTATAAGTCTTTGATTCGCTTTTCTGAGCGTGCCTTGCAAGCTGGAGCAGCAGCCTTAGCTGCGCGTACCACGATTGTGGTAGATGTACCGATGGTACAAGTAGGTATTGCCTACGACATCCAAACTACTTTTGCCAATCCAGTGTATTGCAGTATGGAAGCTTTGACACGCCCCCAAAAAGAAAAAACCCGGGCTGCATGGGGAATAGAAACCCTTGCAAAGCGTTATCCAGAGGGTATTTTTGTGGTGGGCCAAGCCCAAACAGCATTAACAGCATTGGTAGATTTAATTGAAGCTGAAGAAATTAGACCCGCTTTAATCATTGCGACTCCTGTAGGATTCGTAAACGTTGATGCCAAGGCCCGTTTACAAGACTCTCTGGTTCCCCACATCACAATAGAAAATCGCAAAGGTAATGCAGTTATAGCAGCTGCGATCGTTGACGGATTAGTAGATTTGGCTTGGCAAGCGTATGGGCAAGATAGAAATAGAGGCAGCTAAGAAAGTTAGCTCTGTGTTATCCTGTATCCAAAAGCGTATTCAAAATTAGTGAATATCCTGATATTTTTATTTAATACTGCCGAGTAAGGAGCCTAATACTGTGGTAACTGAGGGTTTAAGTATAAGCGCCTATATTGCAATCCCCGTAGTTTTAAGTCTTTTGCTCAAGGGAGACAACATCAAAGTATCTGTAGTTAAAGATGTTAGTCAGGAGTCTATCGAACAACAAGCCATCGCTCCCAGTCCGCAGTTAATCAGCACTAAAACAACTGGAAAAACATACTACGTTAGTGGCAAAGGGAACGACAAAAATAAGGGACTTTCTACCTCATCGCCTTTTAGGACTATTCAAAAGGCAGCAAATCTTACCAAGCCAGGAGACACCGTACTCGTTATGAACGGAGTCTACACAAATGCAAGTCCGAACGGAGAGGTAGTATCAATTACTCGCTCTGGAACTGCAAATGCATGGATTAAGTTTAAAGCATATCCCGGACATTCACCAAAACTTCGGCACAATGGATGGCATGGAATTTTGATTCATAATGGAGCTTCATATATTGAAGTAAACGGGTTTGAGGTGATAGGAAACAATGCCAATGTAACTCTTGATTATGCGATGAGCCAGAAGAGTAATAGATCAAACCCGCTAACAAATGGAAACTGCATTAGCGTAAATGGACGACAAAAAGGCCATCCTCACCATATACGTATTGTTAACAACAAGACACATAGTTGTGGTGGTGGAGGTATTGGAGTAATTGAATCAGACTATGTGACTATAGATAATAACGTGGTGTTTGATAATGCCTGGTACAGTATCTATGCTACCAGTGGTATTTCAATGCTGCGTAATTGGAACTTTGATAACTACCAGGGATATAAGATATTCATAACCAACAACAAAGTCTACAACAATCGACAGTATATTCCTTGGATTAAGACAGGAACTATCACCGACGGTAATGGCATTATTATAGATAGTTTAACTAAGGCAAATGACGCAAAATTCTCTCCGTATAAAGGACGTACTTTAGTTAAAAATAATTTGACTTTTCATAACGGTGGTTCAGGCATTCATACATTTTATAGCGATCGCGTTGATGTTATAAATAACACAGCTTTTTTAAATAATCAGACTCCAGAACTTAAATTAGGACAAATATTTACTCACACGTCATCTGACGTGAAAATTTTAAATAATATTCTTTATGCTTTTCCTGGCAAAAATGTTAACAGTAACAGTAGAGGTAAAAACGTTATTTTTGATTACAATATATACCTCAATACTTCCTCTGTAAATATTAAAGGGCCTCATGATATTGTTGCAGATGCAGAGTTTATCAGGACACATCCAACTCTGAGAAAAATAGCTGGTGATTGGAATTCAGAATTATCTAAGCAAAGTCGCTCTGCACCAACTTCTATCAAGCTTAATTCAGCAAGTCTTGTTTGCGAACCAGTGACTTATAGTCTCAAAGGCAAACTCATCAAGGTGGGATGTTCGCGTTAGCAAAAGTACCAAGTCGTTGGCGCAGCCTCTCGTAGAGAAGGGCAACAGGGTTGAAAGTCTCTTGGTGTGGGGCTTTTAGAGTCAATTTATGTCCGCATAATTAGTTATGATTCCCACAGTCATTGCACCCCAAAGAGCCAAAGCTGCGCTTTGTCTCCCCTCACCGCAAGCGGTGAGGGGATTAAGGGGTGGGGTTCTTCAGGTTTAATAAATAATCAAGCGGACATGATATAAGTCCTATCTTCTTTGCAAATGGGACTAGCTAGAAATGAAACACCGCACCAAAGCAGAGATTTGGTGCGGTGTTCCACAGTTTATTCAGGAATCAATCGGACTCCAATCGTTGAGAATTTTAGACCAATTTGAAAAAAGAATGCGACAGATACATACTCCCTAACCTTTGTTCTGTCTGGCTTTCTTAATTTTGACCCTTTTCTGGGAGACGCTACGCGTAGCTTGCTTCTCCGTAGGAGTACGACTCCGCTCAGGGTTAAATTTTGAATGCGTGAATTTTGAATTGGTATTAAATCACTCCTCTACTCTACGCCGACGCCGACGCGGCCTTCTTTCCTCTTGGTCTTCACGCAAGCGACGGCCGACTTCGTTAAAGAAATCGCGCCGCAGGTAAGGATAATCGCTGACCCATAACTCGCGACTGGGAATGTATATATCGGTGAATTCTTCAATGCTGCTTAAATCTGGGCGATTTGACATCACTACCATTTCTGCAATTTGACCGCGAGTAATGGCTTTATGGCTAGGACGTAGTGGTGCATCAAATTCAATGGTAAATCCTGTGTCATCACCAAGTTCTAAGTTAATGCGTTTTTCTCGGTTTTCTACAATTACTAATTCACCTTTGCTATTGACGGTTTCCTGTTTCCCAATTAACTGGTCTGTAATCCACCAATCTAGAACTCGACCACGAAAAAAGCCACTATATTTGTAACGGCGGCACTGTATATTCCGCATACTTGCTTGAAATACTGGATACCACAGCCAGAAAAAAGCGCTAATTACCCCCACCACAAATACTATTGAAGCAAACTCAAGCCTGAAAATGACTGTCACAAGCAGAATTACGACTATAGAAACTACAGAAATTAACAGCCGTTGCAAAAAATTTGCAAACTTCCCCCAGTAGTACTTGTACTGTAAACCAGTGGCAATCAGAGGGACGACTTGTTCAAATTTCTGGCGAGTCAGTGGTACTAACATGAGTGCTGAGTACTGAATAAGGGGTAATGAGTTTAAAGTATTTTTTCTAATCCATATACTAACGACTTTAGCGCTAAGACTTTGCGAATGGCTAATAACACTCCTGGCATATAGCAAGCGCGATCGCTCGTATCATGTCGTAAAGTATAAATCTGTCCCGGTGCGCCAAAAATAACTTCCTGATGAGCAACCAGCCCCGGCAAGCGCACGCTATGAATTCTAATGCCTTCCTCTGCTTGGCTGCCCCTAGCTCCTGCTAATTTCTCAGTTTCTTGCACTAAAGCAGGGTTAAAGATTTTACCTAATTCTCCTAATAACTGCGCCGTTTGAATCGCAGTACCACTGGGAGCATCAGCTTTTTGGTTGTGATGGAGTTCGATAATTTCTACATGGTCAAAATATTGAGAGGCGGCGACTGCGGCTTGTTGCAGCAGCACCATGCCAATGGAAAAGTTAGGAATAATTAGACAACCAGTACTAGCTTTTTCGGCAAAGTCTGCGAGATCTTGAATTTGTTCTGGACTTAATCCCGTGGTGCCAACTACAGGACGAATACCATAGGCGATCGCACTGCGAATATTGTCATAAACTGAATCGGGATGGGTAAAGTCTACCATCACCCCAGGCGGCCCTTGTCTCTCCCCAGCCACATAACCCAACATCGGTTCTAATTGATTGGTAATTGGCACTTCCAAAGGTTCGCTTAAACCTGCCAATTCTCCAGCATCTTTATCTTGATGTTCCGGACTGCTGTCAATTGCACCCACTAAGTTCAAATCGGGTGCTTGCGCCACCGCCTTAACTACTTCACGACCCATTTTACCAGCAGCACCATTGACAATAACCGGGATAGGAGCTTGATTCGTCATATGTTGAGAAATATTTTTTGAGTTAACAAGGGCATTGTAAAGACTTTTGCGATGTAAAAATACCAGTCCCCAGTCCCTAGTTGCTTTTTCATAGATGGCGCTGAAAATTTTTTCATCGGCACTGCCCTGATAAGTAGCTCCTGATAAAGCTATTAACCTTTCTTTGTCAAGTTTAGTTGACGAACTGTAATAAAATTTGTTATGTTTGTTTACATAGGTTAACAAAGCAGCAAAGCAAGCCACCTAGCTAAGGTTGCACCCTGTATATGACCTTTCTAGTTTTGGTTGCCTTGAATGTTAGCTAAAAAATAGATTTCGGTATCGGTATATCTCATCGACATTTGGACTTCTCCCATTTACCTCGGCTATCAAGTCGGGGTTTTTTGTTTTCTTGATTAGCCCTCCCCATCTTATGGTTTATCCGAAGCGTGCCGCTTGATGGGAGAATAAAAACGAGAAATGATGCTTGCCTGGTATTGCCTCCAGCCCAAAGGAATCTGTATAAATGTGGAAACGAATTGTATTAATTTTCCTATTAGTGTTGAGCTTCAGCCTGAGTAATTCTGGTGTAGCGGTTGCAGCTGGACTCAAAAGCTTTGTAGACACCAATGATGGCTATCAGTTTTTATATCCTAATGGCTGGCTGCAAGTTAAAGTTGCCAACGGTCCGGATGTGGTTTTTCACGATTTAATTGAGGTATCTGAAAACGTTTCTGTGGTGATTAGCCCAGTTCCAGAAAATAAAACCTTAGCAGAATTGGGAACTCCAACAGAAGTAGGGTACAAGTTGGGAAAAGCAGCTCTAGCGCCTGCTGATTCTGGCCGTTCAGCCGAATTAATCAATGCGGCGCAGCGAGAAGTAGACGGTAAAACATATTACCTCTTGGAGTATGAAGTTAAACTCCCTAGTCAACAGCAACGACACAACATCGCCAGCGTCGCTGTTAGCCGTGGTAAACTTTTTACCTTCAACGCCTCAATTTCTGAAAAACGCTGGCCAAAAGTTAAACAAACAATTGATGAGGTTGTAAATTCTTTTTCTGTTTATTAGTCATTGGTTATTGGTCATTGGGAGTGCTGTTAGCGGTAGCGGGGCGTTTAGCCCGTGTTGACTGTTGATTTGACTCAGGAGTTATTATTCTCCCCCTGCCTCCCCTGCCTCCCCTGCCTCCCCTGCTCCCTCATCTCTGCTTCTTTATGAGCATTCCACCTTTTGTACTGGCCTCAGCTTCTCCAGCGCGACGGCGCTTGCTACAAACTGTTGGTATTGAACCGATAGTTCGACCGAGTGACTTTGATGAGTCGCAAATCCAATTAAGTGAACCTGCACAATTGGTCAAAACTCTTGCCCAGTACAAAGCCCAAACCGTAGCCCCACAGTTTGAATCAGCTTTGATTATGGGCTGTGATTCGGTTTTGTCTGTAAATAATGAGATTCATGGCAAACCAGTAGACGCTAGTGAAGCGATCGCCCGTTGGGAGATAATGCAGGGTAGCTTTGGTGACTTATACACAGGTCACGCCTTAATTGACCTTCACCAAGATCGCACTTTAGTCAAGTCTCAAGTTACAAGAGTTTACTTTGCTCCAATGACCGACAAGGCAATTAAAGCTTATGTTGCCACAGGTGAACCCCTCAAGTGTGCTGGTGCCTTTGCCCTTGAAGGTTTTGGAAGTTTGTTCGTCGAAAAAATTGAAGGCTGTCACAGCAATGTCATTGGACTGAGTTTACCCTTGCTGCGGGAGATGTTAGCAGAACTGGGATACGATGTTACGGATTTTTGGCAATAGTCAATGAATTTTGGATTTGAGATTTGAGATTTACCCTAAGCTATTAAGTCAGGGTGAAGAAATGTTTGCTCACCCTGCCGCACTTCACTTGCACCTGACTTGTATAGGAAACGATTATGAATCGAGCGGGCCGAGCAGCCAGTAGCCCGGAGAATCAAGCGAGTCGTCGAAGTAATAGCCGCGGATGGCTTCGAGTAGGTCACGGGTGGTGATGAAGCCATCGGCGTCTTGGTCAAGGTGACGGAATACCTCACGGGCATCTTGCTCGGATAGGTGCATCATAGCCCCAGTCCAGCGGATCTCATCAGTGACAGTAAGCTTGCCGTCCTGATCCTGGTCAACGATATCCATAATGGCGGAAAGATAAGGCATGTAACTCTGGTCAAACGCTTCAGTAGTTTCTAGCAGTCCCAACGCGAATGCTGCTTTGTACTCTGCCTCGCTGATGCGCCCATCGGTGTTTGTGTCGGCAACTTGCAACAAGTGATCCCACAAGCCTAAGCAGACCTCAAGCAGGCGTTGTCGGGCAGGAGATTCTTCTTCATGACCGAATTCTTCAGCTAGACGTGCAACTGACATCTCGAAGTCGCTCCGCTCAATAAAGCCGTTGCGATCGTCATCGAAGGTGCGGAAGCGTTTGGAGAGTTTCCGATCCAGGAAATGGTTCATAGGGTTTTGGCGATATCACGTAATTGGCTGATGTTCAGTATCGCCTCTCCATGATCTGGAATCCAAGCTAGCCATTCATCTTTGGAAACTGGACACAATAAAAGTGCTTCGTCAAAACTCAAAGGGTTGGGAAGTTCCAAAAGCTTGACCCAACTAGAAACTTTTAACTGCTGTAAATCTTCCAGATTCCGCCTTCTTGCTTGAACAGCAAAATCTGGTCTATTAGAATCTAGTTTCATATCTTCACCTTAGCCTTAACCAATGGGCTAATCTAAAATTATTTCTGTAACTTACACTACAAAATAAATAATACTTCTGAAAAGCAGCTGTCTTATAACTTTACGTTGGCTGTTGTAAGTGTTTGCTTAATATTGCAAGCTATGACTGTGAGGCACGGCAGGTTGTAGACTGGCTACTAGATCGCATTCCCAACTAGAATATGTCATTTACTTCTATGCCCTCGCTGCGTGAGCAACAACATCCCCTAATTCGTCAGCTAGCTGATTGTATTGAGGCAGCTTGGCATCAGCATCTGGATCTCTCGCCCTACCATTTGCCTGCTGAGTTGGGGTATGTGGAAGGTAGACTAGAAGGGGAAAAACTGACCATTGAAAACCGTTGCTATCAAACCCCTCAGTTCCGGAAAATGCACTTGGAACTAGCAAAAATCGGAAATATGCTCGATATTTTGCATTGCGTCATGTTTCCCCGTCCAGAATACAACCTGCCGATGTTTGGTTGTGATTTAGTGGGGGGTAGAGGTCAAATTAGCGCGGCGATCGCAGACCTTTCTCCCATACACTTAGAACGTACCTTACCAGAATCTTATACTGCTGAACTCACACAGCTAACAGTGCTGAACTTTTCCCAACCGCGAGAATTACCTGAATGGGGAAATATTTTTTCAGATTATTGTATCTTTGTGCGTCCTAGTTCTCCAGAAGAAGAAACAATGTTTCTCTCTCGTGTGCGAGACTTTTTAGAAATTCATTGTACCCAAGCGATCGCTTCTAGTCCAGTTCCACTCGAACAAGTCACACAAAATCTCGCTGGACAACACAATTACTGCACTAAACAGCAGCAAAACGACAAAACCCGTCGCGTACTAGAAAAAGCCTTTGGGCCAGCTTGGGCAGAACATTACATGACCACAGTCCTATTCGACCTTCCACAGGAGATTTCCAGATAAAAAATCTCCAACCCAGAAGGTGAGAGGGCGCTATGACACGGGGACACGGGGACACGGGGACACGGGGACACGGGGACGAGAATAACTCCCTAACTCCTTACTCTTGACTCCTAATGCCCCATGCCCAATGCCCAATGCCCTTATTCCCGCATCTGTAGGCTCTGTTACGTTTTCCGGTAACTGATAAATGTAGAATTCATTCAACGAGAGTTTGATGGAGTCCCAAAATAGAAGCAGGGAGATTAATAAAACCAATTAGCTTTAACTAGGTTACAGATAATGATGCGGGGACACAGTGACACAGTGACGCAAAGAAAAATGTGTAGCAAAATTTTTGAGAATTGGTATCAGGTCTTTGAAACAAATGATTTTTGATCTTGTTTTTCAATGTTGTAAATAACTGTAGCCTCCGCTGATTAGGCTGTGCTAGCTCAAACAGTTATCAGCGATCAAAATTTAAGTTGGAGATTTGAAACAATTAATTAGCTATCAGGAAAGATAAGAATTTAGAATTCAGAATTCAGGAGCCGAGCCGGAGAAGCTCTGCCTGTGGTCAGAATTAATAGATTTAGATGCCCAAGTTTGATAATTTGCACAAAATCAATCAGGTATAAAACTATTTATTTCCTGACTATTCTAGTTGCTAAGTTCTGATCAATAAATAGTTACTAGCGTTCACTGATTAGTTAATGTCAATAACTTTATCCTTGCGATACTGAATGTAGTAGTACAGTACCGCATCATAGCAGTTATGGATTTTTAATAAAGAGGCGATATCTTGCATCTTTATAGTTGAATTCATAACTGCAATTGGGCAGGGCATAAATTTCAATTCTGAGTGATGGAGCTTGTGAATGATCGAATTTTCTTCACTTTCATTTCACATCTGAAAAATACTCAGAGTTATTAGATAGCCAGCTACAAGAGGGCATCATACCAATTCAAAATTCAAACTTCAAACTTAAGAAAGCCAGACAGAATAAAGGTTTGGGAGTATGTATCTGTCGCATTCTTTTTTCAAATTGCCATCATTTTGCAAAGCTTTAGTGTGAGTGTTGAGTGTCGATCGCGCAATGGATTTTAAGCCATAGCCATTGTTTATCCTAAGCGGCTGGCTATTGATTAAAAACCCTTTTTTACTTGCATCAGCACAATTCAGATAAACGGGCAACATACTATGTCAAGGGTGACCGAGAAGCCAAAGCCAACTGAGCAGACATTTAATCCCGAACAACCTAAAATTTGGTGGGGTATTGCTGTAGCAGTGCCAATAGTAATTGCTGCTGGGGTACTAGGTACAGCTAAAATCGAGCAGCTCAAAAAACTAACTGTATCCGCACCCGTAATGCCATCTACCAATAGCGTTAGTGCTGTGGGGCGTTTGGAACCGCGAGGCGAAGTTATTAAATTGTCTGCGCCATCCTCAGGATTAGCACCATCCTCACGAATTCAGCAGCTTCTAGTGAAAGAGGGTGAAAAAGTCAGGCAAGGTCAAATTGTAGCAATTTTGGATAACCGCGATACTCAAATAGCCGCACTAGAAGAGGCAAAAGCTAAAGTCCAAGAAGCCCGTGCGAATTTAGCGCAAGTCAGAGCCGGATCTCCAAGAGATATTCAAGCCCAAAGAGCGGTTATTGCTCGCCTACAAGCGCAGTTACTTGGCGAAAGGGATGCTCAGCAAGCAAGCATCACTAGAATTGCAGCTCAGTTGAGTGGAGAAAAACTCGTCCAACAAGCAACTGTAAATCGCCTAGAAGCTGAACTTAGCGGACAAAGAGAGGCTCTCAGAGCAACAGTTACACGTATCCAAGCCGAACAGCGCAATGCTCAAGTCGATGCTGGGCGCTATGATTTTTTATACCGAGAAGGTGCGATTTCTCAGCAGGAACGGGATAGAAGACGCCTGAGTGCAGTTACAGCTAATCAGCAGGTTGCTGAAAGTCAAGCCACCCTGAAGCAGACATTGGCAACGCTACGACAGCAACTTGCCGAGGCCAGAGCTAGTCAAATACAAAATTTAGCAACTTTGCAACAGCAGCTGATTGAAGCGAAAGTTAACCGTGACAAAACTGTAGCAACTTTGCAAAGACAAATTGATGAAGAAAAAGCCAAACTCAGCAGACTTTTGGACGTTAGTCCTACTGATGTGCAAGTAGCCCTCGCCCAAGTTAGTAATGCGATCGCTAATGTCAGAAAAGCCGAAGCAGAACTGAAATTAAGCTACGTTCAAGCACCAATCGCAGGAGAAATTTTAAAGGTTTACACCAAGTCAGGTGAAGCTATAGGTGCAAATGGCATTGCTGAAATTGGACAAACTAGTCAAATGTTTGTAGTTGCTGAAGTTCCTGAAGATAGTATTAGCAAAGTGCGTCTCGGTCAAAATGCTACTATCACTAGCGATAATGGAGCATTTGGTGGCGAATTTAAAGGAACTGTCACTGAAATTGGCAGAAAAATTGGCAAAAAAGATGTATTGAATACAGATCCAGCAGCAGATGTGGATGCCAGAGTCATAGAAGTAAAAATTGCTCTCTCTCCAGAAGATAGTCTGCAAGTTTCTGGTTTAACTTATGCGAAAGTTCTTGTGGAAATTAATAACTAAGTCATCAGAAATCAATCTTGATAATGAATAAAAAAATACCTCTGTCATGGCTACAACTAACAAGAGAAAGAACTCGCCTAGCTGTGGCTTTGGCCGGAATTGCTTTTGCTGACATTTTGATGTTTATGCAACTCGGATTTCGGGATGCTTTGTATTATAGTAACGTTCGATTCCATAGCAGTTTGCAGGGCGATATTGTTTTAATTAACAGTCAATCTAGTGCTGTTTTAGCCATGAGAAGCTTTTCTCAACGACGATTATATAAAGCTTTAGAGTTACCAACAGTAGAATCAGTACATCCTATATATTTAGATTATACAACCTGGAAAAATCCGATCACAGGTCGCCCTCGTAGTATCCTGATATTTGGGATGAATCCAGAAACTAACTTGCTCAATTTACCTGGAGTTCAGGAAAATTTAGAAAAACTTAAACTACCAGATGTAGTTTTATTTGACCGTTCTTCTAGGGTTGAATATGGCCCAATTGCTGCTGATTTTGACCAAGGAAAAACCGTCACAGCAGAAGTACGAAGGCGGCGAACGAGAGTAGTAGGACTATTTACATTAGGTGCATCATTTGGTGCAGATGGTAACTTAATTACCAGTGATGTTAACTTTCTGCGGATATTCAACACTCGTCAGAAAGGATTAATTGATATTGGCTTAATTAAATTGAAACCTGGAGCAAATGTTAACGCTGTGGCTGAGGATTTAAAGAAATATATACCTAAAGAGATAAATGTTTTAACTAAACAAGAATTTATTGACTTTGAGCGAAATTACTGGGCAAGTAGTACAGCTATCGGATTTATTTTCACGCTGGGAACTATCATGGGTTTTATTGTAGGAACTGTAATTGTTTATCAAATTCTTTATACAGAAGTTTCAGATCACTTAGCCGAGTACGCTACTCTTAAAGCCATAGGCTATACACATAACTATTTATTGAAAGTGATTTTGCAAGAGGCTTTTCTACTAGCTGTTTTAGGATATTTCCCCGGAATATTTTTTTCTTTATTTATGTATCAAAGTGCAAGAGAGGCAACGCTTCTACCAGTATTTATGAGTTTTGATCGCGCCACAACTGTGTTGATTTTGACCATAATCATGTGTTTTGTTTCTGGTGCGATCGCAGTCCGAAAATTACGCTCTGCCGATCCAGCAGATATATTTTAATTAATTGAAGATTAATGATTAATTATTGTCAGTTTTGAGAATTATAATTATTAATAGTTAATTCTCCCCAACTTCTGGCAATCAATACAGTTCCGTCTCGGAACTCCCAACTCATAGCTAACAAAATTATGAAGAGACAAGAACCTGTAATTGCCATTAAAAGCCTGAATCATTACTATGGCAAAGGCGCACTGAAGAAACAAATTTTATTTGACATCAACCTAGAAATTAATCCAGGTGAAATTGTAATTATGACCGGCCCATCAGGTTCAGGTAAAACAACGTTACTGAGCTTGATTGGTGGTTTGCGGTCTGTACAAGAGGGAAGTTTGAAATTTTTAGGTGAAGAACTGTTTGGTGTCAGTCAGAACAAACTAGTGCAGATGCGGCGTAACATTGGTTATATTTTCCAAGCTCACAATTTGCTGGGGTTCTTGACTGCGAAGCAAAACGTACAAATGGCAGTAGAATTAAACGATCGCATTTCTCAAGCAGAAGCGATCGCTAAATCAGAAATGATGCTGCGGGCTGTTGGTTTAGAAGAAAGGATTAATTATTATCCAGATAATCTTTCTGGTGGTCAAAAACAAAGAATTGCGATCGCCCGCGCCCTAGTGAATCGTCCTCCTCTAGTGCTGGCAGACGAACCAACAGCCGCATTAGATAAACAATCAGGACGCGATGTCGTAGAAATCATGCAGAGTCTAGCTAAAAATCAAGGTACAACTATCTTGTTAGTCACACACGACAACCGCATTTTAGACATCGCCGATCGCATCGTAGAAATGGAAGATGGCCTGTTAACTCGTAATTCCTCAAATACAGTTATTCAGTCATAATTTTGATGTCATTTTGATTTTGCTAATGACTAATGACTAATGACTAATGACTAATGACTAATGAAAATTATTGTTTAGCCAAGCCTGATTTTTTCGTTCCAGGTTGATTTGGTGGAGTTGGAGCATTTGGTTGGCGACTAGTACGAAAAGTCACATTCACGCCTTCATTTGATTGCTCCAACACCAGTAAAGGTGTAGGTTTAGCCTTTTGATCCCAATGCATGGTAGCAATCCGACCTTGAATAGTTGGTTGCCAACTATCTTCATCGTCCATAGGACTTAAATAAGTTTCTATACAATCAATAATTTGACTAATAGTTGCGGAAGTTGCTTGCGTCGGTAACTTCATTAACCGGACTTGAATACGAAATAGTACGCGCTTAGCAGAGTTCGGTGGATTACCAGTTTCATACTCTACATCAAAAATTTCATCCACTTGACGACCGGCACTGTTAGCAATTCCGACCGATCCTTGTTGGGCTTGATTTGGGCGCAGCGCTTGAGAAATTTTATCTTTGACCTTAATCTTTACTTGATTAAGAATCGCAAAGTGAAACACCTCCTCTGACATCCGCATTCGCAGATAATCTAGGTTAAAATCCCGTGAGTTCACTAAATCGGGATTAGTTTCCATTTTGCGAATTGTTTCCAGAGCTAGCTTAAATTTTTTTTCTAATTCTCGCGCGCGGAATTGTTCAAACTTAATTTTTTTCTCCAGTTGATTCATCTGGAGTTTACTATACACAATCAAAGCAATCACCACTAAAGCCAGTCCTCCAGAGGTTAGCACCAAGAATGGTGGTATTTGAGGATTATTTGCTGGCACTTCTTGGGATGCCTTTTTAGTTTTTGTCCCGGAGGATTGGGCAAGAAACATCGAAGTGGGCATGGTGGGGAAACTGAAAAACTTGACTCCTGATGTTTAGGATGCCCAAATTTTCAAGGTCATCTTGCTGTATGATTAATATTTTTTACAGCTTTTTACAAACTGCATATGCCAAAACATCTGAGCCTCACTGCCCTGTCTGAGGTTTCATCTACTTGCCTGAGGAATATTCGTCTCATCGCCACAGATATGGATGGCACTCTCACTAAACGAGGAAAATTTACTCCCGCACTGCTGCAAGCTTTAGAGGATTTAGCAGCAGCTAACATTAAGGTACTGATTGTCACAGGACGTTCTGCTGGATGGGTGAGTGGATTGAGTAGTTTGATGCCAGTGGCAGGTGCTATGGCAGAAAATGGCGGTTTGTACTTTCCACCTGGTAACCAGAAACCAGTAGTCTTAACACCCATTGCCGATTTAATTAAGCATCGCCAGCAGTTGGCTACAACTTTTGAAAAGTTACAAACTCAATTTCCCCAAATCCAAGAATCTGTTGATAATCGCTTTCGCGTCACCGATTGGACTTTTGATGTAGCTGGTTTGAGTCAAGATAAACTACAAATTTTAGAGCGTCTCTGTCAACAAATGGGTTGGGGATTTACTTACAGTAACGTCCAGTGTCACATTAAACCCCAAGGGCAAGATAAAGCTGTGGGATTGTTGCAAGTATTACGGGAATACTTGCCCGATTATTCACCAGAACAAATTGTCACCGTAGGCGATAGTCCCAATGATGAAAGTTTATTCGATCGCCATTATTTTCCTATTTCTGTAGGCGTGGCAAATGTGCTGGAATATGTAGACAAATTGCAACATCAGCCCGCTTATATTACCACTGCTGCCGAAGGCGATGGATTTTGTGAATTATCTAGTTACATTTTGCAAAGCTTCTAAATTCCAAATTAGGGAGAATCGCACTTGCTCTACAATAATCTTGTACCACTGATTTTACTTATGGGCATTCTTAATTTTGAATTTTGAATTTTGAATTCGGAGCAAAGCTACATGACGGCTACTCTACCTATTAGTGTCGAATCAGAAATTTTCTACCCTAGTGCTGATGGTCAACCAGTGGCAGAAACCTACGACCACCTTTATGCTTTATTAACTACCTTAGAAGTACTCAAACAGTATTTGTCAGATCGTCAGGCAACAGTATTAGCAAATCAATTTCTTTACTATGCACAAGGTTTTCCCAAATTACGGGTAGCCCCAGATGTGATGGTAATTTTTGATGTTGCACCCGGCGGTCGGGACAACTATAAAATTTGGGAAGAGGGTCAAGTACCAACAGTGATTTTTGAAATGACATCCTTTGGTACTAAAGGACAAGACGAAATTTTCAAAAAGACCTTGTATGAGCAGCTGGGTGTTAAAGAATACTGGTTATTTGACCCGAAAGGCGAGTGGGTAGAACAACAGTTACGCGGTTATCGCTTGCGGGGAGAAATCTACGAACCCATAGAGGATGGACGCAGTGAACCACTACAACTGCGTTTAGCGATCGAAGGAAAGATAATTGCGTTTTATCGAGAGGATACAGGCGAAAAATTACTCATCGCCGATGAATTGGTAGAAGCTTTACGGCAGGAAGTTGTAGCAAGGCAGCAGGCAGAGGAACGCGCCGAACAAGAAAGTCAACGTGCAGAACAAGAACGTCAACGCGCAGAACAAGAGCGTCAACGTGCAGAACAAGCGCAATTAGAAATAGAACAGTTAAAGGCAAAATTGCGATCGCTCAACATAGACCCCGATACTATTGAGTAAATTTTTTGTACTTTTAATTACGAATTACGAATTACGAATTATTATCAAGTCAAATTTATTACTTTAAGCATCTTACAATAGATGGGTGTCTACCGAGTTTCAATCTATCACCCATAGGACTTACGCAAAAACTCTCTGAAACTCTTATTCCTTTGTGTCCTTTGTGGTTCGTTTTTTCATAATTTTGCGTAAGTCCTGACCCAGAGAAGCTAAGAGACTAACAGATACTTCAAAAAAGACAGTTTAGCGTTTGATTTCCAACTTCTACCAGAAAGTGCAAAACCAAATACTAGGACTCCTATTTGATTTTTGAAAAAACTTGCCCTCAATTCAAAAAGGTTGATTCCCTACTCGCTGACTACACAAATAAATTCAAAAATCAAAGTGGATTACTATATAGAGTCAATAATTTACCTTTAAATATTGAGGTATAAAATCATGCAAGAAATTGAGAGATTCTTTGGTAACTTATTCAGTAGCATAGTCAACCGGTTTAAATATTCTGCAATGGACGCGACTGAGCGAAAAATCAAAGAAACCGTCGATCAACAGGTTGAGCAACATCGGCAAAGATCCAAGCCTAAAGATCAGCAAGACCGTTAGTAGAGAAATCTTGTGCTAAGCAATTCAGGTGTCAGAAGTTCAGTGTGGCGATCGCACCTGAAAAAGGTCAAAATAGCGATATTTTCATTACTAAAAGCATAGCGCTTCCCAGTTATTGAGTGGGCAGCGCTATTTTCTCATGCTCACTCTCTGAGGGGTATTATATTCAGTATTATCGTAAATAAAAGGGTTTAAGACCCCTACCTCTACAGGTAGCCCCAGTTTCAGTCGGGGTTTAAATCCCCCGGAGTTGCTCCTCTTGGGGAGACCCCAAGACCGCACTCCTCTTCGTCTGAAATTGTCTTTAATGCGTGAATTTTGTTAGCGAGTCTGCGAGCGTCATTTTGAATTTTGAATTGTTAATTATATTGCTGGTAGGAAAAAAAATCAGATACAAACTAAAGTAGATAGAACAATACCTCAAAACATCCTTAAAATTACCAGTGCTAATTTATGGAAACACTGCTAAACGACCGCTATCGAGTTATTCGGACTTTAGGAAGCGGTGGGTTTGGTGAGACTTTCTTAGCCGAAGATACCCAAATGCCTTCTAATCGCCGTTGTGTAATTAAACAGCTAAGACCAATTCAAAACAACCCGCAAATTTATCAGTTAGTGCAAGAAAGATTTCAGCGGGAAGCGGCAATTTTAGAAGACTTAGGCGGTACAAGTAACCAAATTCCCAGCTTGTATGCTTACTTTCAGTCAAATGGACAATTCTACTTGGTTCAAGAGTGGATAGAAGGTGATACCTTAACAGCGAAAGTCCAAGAACAAGGCTTATTAAGTGAAAGCGCCGTCAGAGAAATATTAATAAATTTATTACCAGTACTAGAACAAGTACACAATCAGCGGATTGTCCATCGAGATATTAAGCCAGATAACATCATTTTGCGTCATCGAGATCATAAGGCAGTGCTGATTGATTTCGGTGCTGTCCGCGAATCAATGGGAACAGTAGTGAATTCCCAAGGGTTACCTACGAGTTCGATTGTGATTGGTACGCCAGGATATATGCCAAGCGAACAAGCCGCTGGTAGACCAGTTTATTCCAGTGATTTATATAGTTTGGGAATAACAGCAATTTATCTTCTCACGGGAAAACAACCACAAGAATTGGAGACAGATTCACGTAGCGGAGAAATTATCTGGCACAGACATGCTTTGAGTATTAGTCCTACATTAGCAGGAGTGATAGATCGAGCGATCGCCTACCATCCACGCGATCGCTTTGCTACAGCCAGAGAAATGCTAGACACTTTGCAATTTGGCTCAGTTGCCCCAACAGTACCTTACAACCAACCGCCAGTAGCACCAACAGTACCTTACAATCAACCACCAGTAGCGCCAACACTACCTTACAACCAACCGCCAGTAGCAAACGTACAACCTCCCGCAACGCTACAAAATACAGTTGCTGTCAGTCCAGGTTCTAGTAGTCAACGTACCCATCAAAATACTGGAAACAAGAGTGGACAAAAGGGAATCCTTCTCGGTAGTTTAATTGCTGGTGGTTTAATTGGTAGTTCTATAGTTATTGGTTTTGCTCTTAATAAATCAAATCAACCAATAGCAGATACACCTTCATCAACTGAACTTTCAACAAATAGTAATGACAAAAACGTCCCACCATCGGTAACTTCTCAACAGCCTGTTGATTCTCCAGTTGCACAACAAACTACGCCATCTGTTCAAGAACCTGTTGATTCTCCAGTTGCACAACAAACTACGCCATCTGTTCAAGAACCTGTTGATTCTCCAGTTGCACAACAAACTACGCCTCCTGTTCAACAGCAGCCTACTTCGACACAACAACAAATTACTCGACCCTCACCAGAAGAAGCAGTGGAAGACTATTATCAAACTATTAATAATGGTGAATATCAAAAAGCTTGGGATTTGTTATCTCCTAGTTATCAAAATAATCAACGTCTTCACCCCAAAGGTTATCTTTCTTATATTGATTGGTGGGGAGGACAAGTAGAAAACGTAGATGTTGAGCAAGTGAGTTTAATAGAAAATAGTTCAGAAACAGCTACGGTTAATGCTCAATTGAGATACTTACTTAAAAATGGCAAACAAGCACCTAGTTCTGTGCGTTTCTTTCTTTTATGGGATGAGGTAAATAGTAGATGGGTGATAACTGGTGCTAAGTAAATTGATTTTAAAACAAGAGACGCAATAAATTGTCGTCTCTACAAAAATAATTCCTGAATTATTCAAAAAATATCTTTTCGCTTTTGCAAATAAAAGGTCATAACTAAATAAATAAATGCGTGGAAACATAAAATACCCCAATTCAAACTCAAATTAGACCATGTTGCTTCATAAACAGGTGTTGGTTCAAATGGTTGGGGAAGTGTACTACCATCAGGTAATTTAATCGGTTCGGGAACCAGTTGATTAAGGTTAACCAAAGTACCGTAAGCTCCCACTGACCAACGGCTCAGCATTAACCAAGAAACTTTACTGGCAATACCTTCCATTTTGAATAAAACGCCAGAAAAAATAAATTGAGGAAGCAGCAACAAGGGTAAAGCACTATTGGCTTGACTAGTATTTTTGACAAATGCTGAAACCAATAAACCCAGACTAAAACTAGTTACAAGTGTCAAAAATGTAGTAATAATTAATCCCCATTGCCAAGAAATTAATTCTGGTTGTGGGGATTTAAAAAAGAGGAAAATCACCGCTGTCATTAACAGAGTTTGTAATCCTGCTAAAACTGAAAGAATTGCGACTTTAGAACCAAGATAAGCAAATAAACCTAAATTTACTAACCGTTCTCGCAAGTAAATCCCTGACTCTTTGACAATTTCTTGTAATGAGCTAGAAAGTCCTACCCATAATGCAGCACAAGTAAAAACGAATAACACACGCAAAGCTAAAGGTGCAAGAGCCGGATCGGGTTGTTCTCCTAATACTAAAGGGTCTTGATCTCGGATAGCGAATGTCATTAAACTAATACTAATAGGTGCTGTTAAAAGTGCTAAACTGAGGTTGACGCGATCGCGCTTGAGAATTTGAAAGTAACGTTGGGTTAAAATATTAAGCTGTTCCCAAAAAGAAATGCCATGACTGTGATTATTGACAATATTTGACTCTCGTAATTGGGTTCCAGAATTGAGATGATTATCAATATAGCGTCGATAATCATCTGATTGCCGAAATTTGTTAGCTTGGTCGATGATGTTTTCTGGTTTTTCTAGCTGATTATAAATATCGGCAAAGTCATCTTTAACGCCAAAAAACTGTAAACATTCATGAGGCGGGCCAAAATAACATAGCCGTCCTCCTCGACCAAGAAAGACAACGCGATCGCACAATTTAATATTCGTCGTTGCATGAGTCACCAAAATAACCGTCCGTCCCTGATCGGCTAATTTTCGTAACAGCTGCATCATCTTTTTATCCAATCCAGGATCGAGTCCAGAAGTTGGTTCATCTAAGAAAAATAATTTCGGATCGGCTAGTAATTCCACTCCAATACTTACCCGCTTCCGCTGTCCTCCACTCAGTTCAGACACCTTAGCATCCCGACGATGGGACATTTCTACATCTTGTAAAGTCTTTTCCACCACCTGAGTCACATCAATATCTGGGGGTAGCCGCAGCTTGGCGGCGTAGGTAAGAACTTCAGACACGGTGAGTTCTTGGTGAATAATGTCATCTTGGGGTACATAACCAATGTGCGTGCGGTACATGTTGAAATTGTTCCGCAAATTCTCACCATTTAAATAGACTACACCTTGGGTTGTTTGCTCAACTCCCAATAATGTCCGCATCAAAGTTGACTTACCAGCACCGCTTCCTCCCACCAAGGCGACAAACTGTCCGGGTTCAATCGGTATGGAAATGTCATCCAATCGCCGCTTGTCTCGATCTTGGATTACTAAATTACAAGCATCTAAGCGAATTTGATTTCCGCGATCGAGTATTTGTAACTCATCGCCACGCAGCACCAGTGTGAATGGCCCAATGCGAATTGTTGCTCCTGCTGGTAATACAGCAGTGCTATTGACTTTTTGCCCATTTATAAAAACACCATTAGTACTGTAATCCCGCAGAATATAACGCCCTTGAGCGTCAGTATCAATTGTGGCGTGGCGGCGAGAAACAGTAGGAGCTTCTAAAGGTAAAGTAGCGTTGACATCGCGGCCTAGTAAAACCGACCGATTTTTCAGAGAAACCCTTTGTAATTGCTGTGTATTGTTAGGAGAAGGTTGGATCGGATTATAGTATGTCAGTACTATTTGGTCTTGAGAGTTCTCACCAATGCGGATTTCTGTGCCGTTTTTGAGGCTATAGCCAGATTCTGGAGTTATGCGGATGTTATTGATATAAAGCCCATTGGTACTAGGTTTATCACCATTTCCGTCATAAATGCGATAGTCTTCACCATCTTTGCGTAAAAGAGCTTGACATCTTCCCACAAGTTGCCAATCTTTAGGGACAACCAGATCGGCAAAAGTGCGATCGCGCCCCAATATATGTTGTTGCTCCTTCAGTTCAAAGTATAAGATTATGCCTTTGTTTTCTAGTTTTAAATAAGAATTTACATTTGTACTATTTTTGCCTGCATTCATAAACTTAAGTTTTTTGCAAAATCTTTGGCTCCCAGAGCAGAAAGGTGTTTTTGTAGTTGGAGAAAAATGGTTGATATAGCAGGAGGCAGAAGGCAGAAGGCAGGAGGCAGGAGGTAAAAGTATTACTATTCCTAGCTTCCATGCTTTCAAAATGTCCTAACCTGTGTGACTACGGCTTTATCGTTAATCTAGATTATTTCACAGACCTTAACTCGCTTCTGCATATACGGCAGTTTGGGCAGAAGTCGCTTTGCAAAATTAAATTATAGATAGATTCTTAGCAGAATCTTGTCATCAGATATAGCAGGTTAAAGCCAAAATAAGGAAAATATCTGATGTACATTGGGAAAGGGCGCACGCTTGTAAGTTTTCATGACAATAACGCTGCTAAACAATCGCTATCAAGTTATCCAGGTAATCGGTGCTGGGGGGTTTGGCGAAACCTGGCTCGCAGAAGACACCCACATGCCTTCTCGGCGTTGCTGCGTAATTAAGCAACTCAAACCGATAACGAATAATGACCCGCAAACCTACCAAATAATCCAAGAACGGTTTAAGAGAGAAGCAGCAACTTTAGAGTATTTGGGTGAAAGTTGTAACCAAATTCCCAAGCTCTACGCTTATTTTTCTGAGAATGGGCAATTTTACCTCGTCCAAGAATGGATTCACGGCCAAACTCTGACAAAAATTATTGAAGCCAAAGGATTTGAGAGTGAAACTGCTGTTCGGGAAATCCTCTTGAGTCTGCTGTCAGTTTTGGATTATGTCCACAGCAAAGGCATCATTCACCGCGATATCAAGCCTGAGAACATCATTATCCGTTCTGTTGATGGCAAGCCAGTTTTGATTGATTTTGGTGCAGTCAAAGAAACAATTCGTTCGGTGGTGACTTCCCCAGGATACCCCACGCGATCGCTCGTTATTGGTACGCCTGGGTATATGCCTAGTGAACAAGCTGTTGGGCGTCCAGTTTACGCTACTGATATCTACAGCTTGGGTTTGACGGCAATTTATCTGCTAACTGGCAAGCACCCACAAGAACTACTAACCGATTTGCAAACTGGGGAAATACTTTGGCAGCAGCACGCCTCTAATGTCTCTGCCGAATTAGCTGCGGTACTCAATCAGGCAATTAAACCTCATGCAGGCGATCGCTACAGTACTGCTAGTAAAATGCTATATGCATTGCAGTCTCCTAGTCATATTCTCCCACAATCACCTACAACTGCTAACACAGTCAGCTTATCTCCCACTCCTACATCAACTCGACAAACAGAAGCGATATCTTCTCCCCCAAAAACTCCAATTATTAATGGATCTTCTACTCCTGGAAACTGGCAAAAGCCTGCTGTGATTGTTGGTATTTTGTTAGTCGGCGGGTTAATTGGTACAGCTGCAATTTCTGGTATTACTCGTCAGCAAGAACTACAGACAACCACTGCTACAAGTCCCACTCCATCCTCGGAATCTCTGCCTACTCCTACATTTACCAATCCAGCAGTTTCTTCTCAACCTTCTTCAGTCCCAGTTGTACCCATCGCACCACCGCAGCCACAAGTAACTCCCGAATCTATACCAACTTTTAATCCCCCAGTTGTATCCACGCCACAGCCGGAAAATGAGCCTGTAACTTTAAATACTCCAACAGCAGTAGCAACATCAACACCACGGCCAGAACCAGAGAATCAGGTAGCGGTGCCCACACCAGAAGTGCGATCCACACCACAAAAAAAGCCCCGCAGTAAATTAGCTGCAACTGCCAGTAAACAAGACGTTCCCGCATTTCCCACAGGTACATCCAGAAGTATTGTAGAAGCTAGCCTCGGCAAACCAAGGAAAGATTTAAGAGGTGCATGGGGTAATACCCGCGCTGTTGTTTACAAACTTGTACCAAACAAAATAGACCTGGGCTACTTATTTGACCGTAATTCTCAAGTACTGCGCCAAACCGAGGTATCTTTTGCAGAAACGGTAGACCCACAAGTAATGGAGACTACCTTAAATGGACTCTTAAGTGGGCAAGCCACTGAAGATATTAAGCAGGGACTTAAACAGGTACAGCAACGCCAGTCTGATAATTTTAGTTTCAAAAATGGTTCAGTTAAGGGTCAGATTATTCGTCAAGAATGTAATTTTATTTACATTAGTATTTGGGATGAAGATTTACATGATTTTGTCAGTCCATCTACAGGCAAAAAATGTTAATTTTTTAGCAGAAATTGATTTCAAAAATTAGAGTCAAAACGCAGAGTTTTTGTAAAATCAGGCTTGTTAAGAGTTTTTGATTTTCTTGTTGATTATTAAGCTTGAGAATTAAAGTATTCCTAATTTGCCAATTTTGGATTCTGAATTTTCAATCATTAAGATTTTTGTATTCTAAAACACAAATAAACTATTCAACAAAGAACTTAACAAATTGGCTGTCTTGGGCTGAAATCAACACAATTTCAGTGTTTACGAGTACAAAAATCTGTTTTTGAAGATTAGTAAATTTCTCTTATAAATTTTGGAATTAAATTTATAACATTCAGTCTTGTCCATGTCTTAGGGCATCTGCCCACAAGCAAACAAAAAAGACGTTTTCTCCCATACTCTCCTACAGACAAGGGTTAACCCTTGTCTATACCCACTCCCTACTTCCTTTCTCAAGTTAAAGTTTTCAATTCTGAATCATCATAAAGTTATAAATACCATTATTAAGTTTTTAATAATACTTGTCTCAGCTTCCACATTCATGTCGTAAAGTGCAATCAAAATTGTGTAATCTGAAAACAGCTAAGCTAATGATTCTATTGAGGTCTGATGACTCCTACAATTATGCGTCAGCTTTGGTCTGTGGTTGAAACTGCCCAAGCTAAGATCCTCTTACAACTGGATGATGCTAGCTTGGTGCAGTGGTTGGTGAAACAAACAGAAATGCAAATTTTGTTAAATTCTAACGAAACTGATTTTCTCAGCCACTACATTCAATCTCGGCTAGCACTCATACGTGATATTGCTCATGAACGTCAGTGTGGATAAGAGCAAAATTCACTAAATTTAAAATTCAGAATTCTGAATTCAAATTGCTTCTCGCGATGGACTTGTTTGGGGAAAATAACCTTCCACTAAGCAGTCTGAGCCTACTACACGCCAACGAACACGTTCTAAAGACAGTGCCTGAGTCATAGTAGTAAAACCTAAATCGCCAACAGGTGTGGGAGCAATGCTACCTCCAATGATTTTTGGGGCAATAAACGCTAAAACTTTTTGCACTGCTCCTTGAGCGATCGCACTAGCAGCTAAAGTACTACCACACTCCCACAGCACACTACAAAAACCCCGTTCATATAAGTACGCCATTGCTTTATCTGGTGTAAGTGATGTCAATTCCACTACCTCCACCCCTTGTTTAAACAACAGTGCTTGAAAATTAGGGTTAGCACCCTCCTCTGTCAACACCAAAGTTGGAGCATCCGCAGTTTGCCACAGGTGGGCATTTTCCGGTAAGTTAAGATGACGACTCATGACCACCCGCAGGGGATTATGTGCCCCCACCTGATGGCTAGTTAAATAAGGATTATCCAGTCGTACTGTATTACCCCCGACAATGACAGCATCACAAGCCGCCCGCAACTGATGTACTTCAGTGCGGGAATCTTGGCTTGTTACCCAAGCACTGTGACCAGAGGTAGTAGCAATTTTGCCATCTAGAGTCATGGCATATTTTAAAATTCCCAAAGGTCGTTTGTAGAGAATGCGATGAACAAAACCTTCATTTAGCTGACGACAAGCCTCTTCTTCTACTCCCAAGAGCACCTCAATCCCCGCTGCACGTAAGCGAGCAATACCTCCTCCAGCCACCAGTGGATTAGGATCGACCATACCCACTACCACCTTTGCTACTCCTGCTTTCACCAAGGCTTCCGAACAAGGAGGAGTGCGTCCGTAGTGATTGCAAGGTTCGAGGCTGACATAAATTGTTGCACCTTCAGCGCGAACTCCTGCTGCTTTCAAGGCAAACACTTCTGCATGAGGCTCACCTGCACGAGGATGAAATCCTTCCCCGACAATCTCGCCATCCTTAACAATCACTGCTCCCACTAGTGGATTTGGTGAAGTACGCCCTAAAGCGCGGCGAGCAAGTTCCAAACACCGCAGCATCATGCGAGAGTCAAAGTCGGTTCCGACTTTTTCCTTCGGTGGTGAATCCGAATCGGTATTAGGCCGCATTAGAAATGTATTTTCTTGGGGGTAATTGGGTAGGGATGCATCCGCTTGAGCGACCACTGGGAAATTATCCATAATTTTAGGCAACACTGTAAGTATTCTGCACACATGGGCGCAGCCTCTTGGCAAGAGAATCGCGCTTTGCTTTTGATAATTAAACAGAGTGATATCCAGGCGCTATTATTTGGCTGTTTTAACTTGTATCAGCCTGTAATATTTACATTTCACTTTAGCTTGAATCTATAACAATTCTCATTTGAATGAGGCAGATAACTAAGGCAGACCAACGACTAATGTTGTGCCCCTACAATGATCTTTACTATTTTCTCAGCACTGGGCAATAACTTTGGAACTTCAGGCTTGCCCAAATTAGAAGTTCGGTGACTCAGGACTCAGTTTGGGATAGAGTATTGTGTGTGCCAACTTCGATCGCCACCTGATGGAGACTGCAATGAGTAAGGCTGTAATCACCATAACTGATGCTGATTTTGAAACCGAAGTGTTAAAAGCCGAGCAGCCTGTATTAGTTTACTTTTGGGCTTCTTGGTGCGGGCCTTGTCAATTGATGGCGCCCATGATTAACTCAGCGGCGAGTACTTATAGCGATCGCCTCAAAGTCGTTAAAATGGAAATTGACCCCAACCCAGACACGGTTAAGCGATACCAAGTGGAAGGAGTCCCTGCCCTCAGGCTAATTCAAGGAGAAAAACTACTAGAATCTACTGAGGGAGTCATCGGCAAAGAAAAATTACTCAGCCTTCTAGCTAAGCATTTAGATACTAATTAGTCAATAGTCATTGGTCATTAGTCATTGGTCATCGGACTTTGGACAAATGACAAAGCGCCAAGTCTCTTATAAGGTTTCCTCCGATAGAGTAGCGATTCGCGGTGTCCGCGAACGTCTGGCTTTGCCATCCCGTACTCCTACGGAGAAGCAAGCTAACAACAGCGTCTCCGTCAGGAGAAGGGTACAGAACTTTGTAACAGAGGACAAATGACTAATGATTAATGACTAATGACTAATGACTAATGACAAAGTAACAATGACTAACATACAGTTTGCAAAACGTTTACAACCCCTACAATCTAATGTATTTGCTGATATGGATAGAGCCAAAGCACTTGCGTTGGCTGCTGGACAACAGCTGATTGATTTGTCTTTGGGGTCTTCTGATTTACCAGCCGAGGCACATGTTATCGAGGCGATCGCCCAATCTCTTCACGATCGCACCACCCACGGCTATCTATTATTTAATGGTACCCAAGGCTTTCGCGAAGCCGCAGCCAACTGGTACGAGCAAAAATTTGGCATCAAAATCGATCCGCAAACTGAGGTGCTACCCCTGATTGGCTCTCAAGAAGGTACCGCCCATTTACCCTTAGCATTACTCAATCCCGGAGATTTTGCTCTGTTGCTAGATCCCGGTTACCCATCCCATGCTGGAGGAGTCTACCTCGCTAGCGGACAAATTTACCCAATGCCATTAAGGGAAGAAAACGGTTTTTTACCAGTGTTTGCTGATATTCCCGCCCCAGTCTTGGCTCAGTCACGGATGATGGTGTTAAGTTATCCCCACAATCCCACAGCTGCGATCGCTCCTTTATCTTTCTTCCAAGAAGCCGTCGCCTTCTGTCAGCAACACAATCTCGTCTTGGTTCACGATTTCCCTTACGTGGATTTGGTATTTGAAACGACTGGGGGCTGGGGCAAAGAAGGACACGGAGACATGGGGACGCAAAGACACGGGGACAATTCCCTTTCCGCGTCCTCTTCCCAATCCCCAGTCCCTTCCATTTTGCAAGCCGATCCAGAGAAAAGCATTTCAATTGAATTTTTTACCCTTTCCAAGTCCTACAATATGGGCGGCTTCCGCATTGGTTATGCCATCGGCAATGCCCAGTTAATTAATGCTTTACGCCAGGTAAAAGCTGCTGTTGATTTTAACCAGTATCGGGGAATTTTAAATGGGGCGATCGCTGCCTTGACTGGCCCTCAAATTGGGGTCAAAACTGCTGTAGCTACCTTCCAGCAGCGCCGTGATACTTTCATTACTGCTTTACACCGTATTGGCTGGAATGTTCCCACTCCCCAGGCCACAATGTACATCTGGGCAAAGTTGCCTTCATTTTGGAGTCAAAACTCCATAGAATTTTGCACTCAGCTGGTTAAACAAACTGGCGTAGCTGCTTCCCCAGGTGCAGGTTTTGGCAAATCCGGCGAAGGCTATGTGCGCTTTGCTTTGGTGCATGAGCCATGTTTGTTGGAAACCGCTGTAGAAAGAATGGCTAAGTTCCTAAATTCAAACTGAATGCTATGCATTTTTTAGCTGGGGTAGGACAGACGTGCTCTACTACCCCATATTTACGTATATATACATAAAATAAAATTAAATTTTTACGTATTTCCTGTTACTGTGTATTTTGATATTAAGCAGTAATTATACATAAAATTTGAGAAAAATATTCGTCATCATTTTATTGATAATCAACACGAACTTCACCCAATTAAGTCTTCCCGTTTCTTAAACTGGGTTTGTACGTTCAGCTACCAGAAATGGCTAACAATACAAATTGTGTTTTTTAAGCAGCTGTATTGCCAAAAAGCCTGTAGTCAAGACAGTCCAAGCCTAGAAACAGCAGTAGTTTAAACCTTAACTTCCAAACTGACGGAGACTTAAAAAAAATGAAGATGACTTTTCAGAAACTTGTGATTGGTGCATCAATGGCTATTGGTGTGAGCGCTCTTGCCACTGCACCAGCACAAGCTGGTACGCTGACGGGCGCTACTATAGGCGGAACAGCAGCAAGTGATTATTTAGTCTATGATGTCTCAGGTAACAGTACTGTACTTGTACCAAGTAACCAAACAAACGTCCAGAAAGTTCTGGATGGCTCTGCTGTAAACCCCACCGGAAATGTAGAGCTACGAGCCACTAGCGAGCAGTCTGGTTTTGATTTCAACAAAAACACCACCTTGAGCGGACAAATCGGTGGTAAAAGTATTACCCTCAGCAGTCTGACAGCAACAGATTGGTTTAGTACTGGGTCAGGATTGAGTACAAGCTATGGCGCACAGAACTTTGCAAATACTTGGTTTAATCAATTCTATGATGCAGCTGGTCTACCAAGTTATGTCTCTCGCGCTCAAGCCTTTAGTGCTTTTTTGGGCATCGGTGGTTTTCAACGCTCTAGCGACCCCAACATCTCTTACGTTAACCAAAACGATACGACGGGCGAAATCAAAATTGGTTTAGCAGGTCACTACAATTTAAAAGATTACTATGCTCCTCTGTTAGGGCCTTTGGGTAATCTTCTCAAAAATGGATTCCAAGCCAGTGAAGTTGTTAAAGTTACGTACAATGGCAAGACCGATTTTCTTTACAGCTTCTCTGCTACTGCAAGTGGGCTAACTAACAGTGCAGGAATAGGCGCTGATGGCAAATCTCACAGTGGTAATTACGAAGTCAGCATCAAAGGTGTACCTCCCACAGCTGTTCCAGAACCATCAGTAATACTTGGTTTGCTGGGTGTTGCTGGTATCTTTACTACCCGACGCCAACTAAAAAAAGCATCTATTTGAGATAGTGGATGTAAGTCTATAAAATAATTAGGGGGCTATTAGCTCCCTTTTTTATGAATATTTCCCTGGAAACTATCGAACAATGTATTGCAATGTATTGCGTTTATTATTTTCCATAACATATAAATCAAAACTGCTTTATTAAGGCATTTACCCTAATAGCAAATTATTTAATACAATTAATAATAAAAGCTTTGTGAAGAAAAGCTTAATTTTTTATTAATTTTTTGTTTTTACATAATATGATTTAATTATACCAGTATACCTAAAAATAGTATATTATAATTTTTGAGTGCATAAGATAGCTTCAGATTTCCATTGATCTCACAATTCATCTGGCGATAATTGGCTTGTAACTTAAAATGATGATAGATGGCAATGACAGCACAATTACTGAATATAAATCACCAACTCGGTTCAAATCAAGCTAGACGAATTTTGTTAGTCGAAGACCACTATCTTAATAGGATGTTACTCAGTGACTACCTAAGTTATTGTGGGTACGATGTCCAGAGTTTATCGGAAGGTTCTGCTTTTTTCTCAACTATCGAAAAATTTCAACCAGATTTAATGTTACTCGACTTGAAATTGCCAGATGTTGACGGTTACTCACTTTTAAAACAAGTCCAGCAAAAACCCCATTTGTCAAAAATACCTATTATTGTGGTTTCAGCCTTTGCTTTTAAAGCAGATCAAGAACTAGCTATGAGTTTGGGGGCACGTCACTATTTTGTTAAACCTCTAAAACTCAAAGATCTTATCCTGAAAATTGAAGAAGAGTTTAGTTCTCGTCATAGATAAAAATTTTTTTCATATCTATATTTACTCCACTTTTTGCTCAGTGATGAACTCTTCAACACGCTGACTAAGATTTTGTACAGAATTGCCAACTTTAGAAATTTTATTTTGTACTTCTGCTAGCAATAAAACCGCCGCTTGCAGCTCATTGAGCGTTTCAGCTATAGTCTCACGGTACTGGGCTTCAAACTCTTGCAAATTCATAATTTATTTGTCTGTAATTATCATAATAGTTATATTCCCAATAATAAGCATAAATTTAATTTACTAAATCCGTTAATTCGCTTAATATTAAAACTTCAATAAATTAGTGAGTTTGATAAAAAATATATAAACCTAACACAGTCAATCAATTTTGGATTTTGCATTACTGATAGCTACCTCGCAGTGTGTCGGCGTACTCCTACAAAAAAGCAAGCAGCAAAAGCTTTTTGTGGATGGAAACAGAGCATACTCGGTAAGGGTTTGAAAGCGCAGCGTAAAGCTTTCGCCACGGCATAGCTTCGCTTAAAGCGAGTCCTCTCCTGTCGAAGACGCTACTCGAACGAGCGTCGGATTTTAAATCTGGGATGAAAAGATTTGTTAGGTCTAATAGGATCTGAGGATATAGCTTACTTATTTCCAAGAGTACGGAAATAATTTTTAATTTCAAATCTAAAATTGCCACGCTCAAGAAACTTGAATACTTTTTATTTAAAAAATATAACTCTTAAGATGTTAAATATAAATTCAAAAAGCGAAGTTGTTATTAAAACTACTAAAAATTAAACTTGCAGCTACATTAACTAAGTCCAAGCGCAGGTTCTGGGCTGAGGAAACTTATACTTATACTCTTGTATATGTATATATTAGAAGCTTAGCTACGTATATTTACCCTACAAGACTCTGTGAAATGGGCAAGAAAAAATAATTTTTCTTAAAATAGAGAAAGATTACTTAATTTTAGTTGTGACAATATCCACTCAAATACTACCACTGGTTAAAGAGCCGGAACGACTGGAAAACCGTCTTGCGGAAATTCCACCGGAACCGGGGGTTTATTTTATGCGGGACAAAAGCGATCGCATCATATATATAGGTAAATCACGTAAGTTGCGATCGCGTGTGCGTTCCTATTTTCGGGATGGATACAACAAAAGCGAACGCATTGCTACGATGGTAAAATTAGTGACGGAAATTGAATTCATCGTCACTGATACTGAATCCGAAGCCTTGGCGCTAGAAGCTAATTTGATTAAGCAGCACCAGCCATACTTTAACGTGTTGCTCAAAGATGATAAAAAATATCCGTATCTCTGCATAACTTGGTCGGAAGACTATCCACGGATTTTTATTACCCGAAAACGCCAGCTAGGCAAAGAAAAGGATAAATTTTATGGGCCTTATACCGATGCTGGTTTGTTGCGAGAAATTTTACGTTTGTGTAAGCGCATCTTTCCCCAGCGACAACGACCTCAACCACTTTTCAAAGATCGTCCTTGTTTGAATTATGATTTAGGGCGTTGTCCGGGTGTGTGTCAACAGCTGATTTCACCAGAAGAATATCGCAAAATTATCCAAAAAATCGCGATGGTCTTCCAAGGTAGAACTCAAGAGTTGATCGATATTTTGATCCAACAAATGAACGCTGCTGCTGAAGACTTGAATTTTGAGTCAGCGGCGCGAATTCGCGATCAAATTTCTGGGTTAAAGTCACTGACAGCTGACCAAAAAGTGTCCTTACCAGATGATACAGTTTCACGGGATGCGATCGCCCTGGCAGCTGACGCACAACACGCCTACATTCAACTATTCCAGATTCGCGCTGGACAATTGGTGGGACGCTTGGCGTTTGTGGCGGATGCTCATGCAGAACCAGGAGCTATTTTACAACGAGCCTTAGAAGAACATTACCAAACTGCTGACTCTGTGGAAATACCTACAGAAATTTTGGTACAGCATGAGTTACCGGATGCAGAAATATTGGCAGATGTCCTAACTGAACGTAAAGGTAGAAAAGTGACGATTTTGGCTCCTTTGCGGCAAACTAAGGCAGAATTAATAGAGATGGTAGAGCGAAATGCCCAGTATGAATTACAAAGGATGCAAAAATTGGGCGATCGCAATCACCAAGCAATGCAAGATTTAGCGGCTATTCTCGATTTACCAGATGTACCTCACCGTATTGAAGGTTATGATATTTCCCACATTCAAGGCTCAAATGCTGTAGCTTCGCAAGTCGTGTTTATCGACGGGTTACCCGCCAAGCAGTACTATCGCCACTATAAAATCAAAAACCCTACAGTCACAGCGGGACATTCCGATGATTTTGCTAGTCTGGCGGAAGTTATCCAACGTCGGTTTCGCAAGTATGCCGAAGATCCGCAATTAACACGTTTGGGTAATCCTGACTGGCCCGATCTAATTATGATTGATGGCGGCAAAGGTCAATTATCTTCAGTTGTTGCTGTTTTGCAAGAAATGAATTTATTAGAAGACTTGCGAGTTGTTAGTTTAGCGAAGCAGCGAGAAGAGATTTTTTTACCGGGAGAATCTCAACCATTAACCACTGATGCAGAACAACCAGGGGTACAGCTATTGCGACGACTGCGGGATGAAGCGCATCGGTTTGCAGTGACTTTCCATCGTCAGCAACGTAGTGATAAATTAAAGCGATCGCGTTTAGATGAAATTCCCGGTTTAGGACATCATCGACAAAAGCAGCTACTAGGACATTTTCGCTCAGTTGATTATATCCGGCAAGCAACAACCGCGCAACTAGCCGAAGTTCCCGGAATCGGGCCGCGTTTGGCTCAAGAAATTTACGATTATTTTCATCCATCTTGATATGAGCCAAATAATGCAAGGATTTTAGATTGGCATCATACCTGTTGCTTGCACTTTACCGCTGTTTAATAGAGAAAATCCTCATTGGGGATGCCCACAATTTTGTAAAGTATTTTCAAAATGCGTTTCAAATGCTCTTTTATTACCGATTTCATCTAAATAACGCACTTTGAATTTAATAACTATGACATCAGGAGCACATATCCAAATATACGATTTAAAAACGAAGGCTGTCGAATTTCGTAAGGCCCACCAGTATTGATAGAACAGCAGTCTGGATTTTCTTTGATATATTCATCAAAACTTTCATATTTGATGTAGTTGTAACTGCTTCGTCCTAAATCTGTTCGATCATTTTGATAATCAAAAACCATTCGGAACCTCTCTTCATCGCTTAGATAACGCATCTTGGCGAAGCAGAATCCTGAATAATTCAACCCAAAGTATGCGAATAAAACGCTTAATGGTATTCCCATGAAAACGAGAACAGGTAAAAGAAAGGTACGGTCTATCATTATATTTTGGCAATGAAATTATTAAGCTAAATAGTATCTAAAAAGCAATAGGGTGCAATTAAGGATTTTTAGTACGAGCCAGAAATTTCAGGACACCATCAGTAGTGAGAGTAAGATTAAAGCGATCGCACTTCTGGAGGGATTACCAACGGCATCAGGAATAAGTACGTTGGGAATTTTTAGTTTGAGATATTTATAAAATATTATACTTAGTAAAAGAAGGTTACGCGGATTGGCTAAACCGTCTGTACCCACTCGGTATGTTTCTTTCGGTGAAATATTATCTGACCAGAATTTAATCTTACTAAATCTTGTAGATAAATATTAACTAAACCTTAAGACATATATTTTGTAACCAAAGATACAGTAATTCTTGAATTTTAACTTTTGAATACTAGAACGGCTTTTTTGTGTTTGTCTACAATCATTAAAAATTAGCCTCTCTCAAGGTATTAACCATAGGGATCACTCAATCTCTAAGCAGAATTTATTAAAACTTTAATTTATGTATCTAAAGTAGGAGGGGAAAATCACGTAAATTTGAGGATAATAGACTAAAGATATCCAAAATTTTTCAAACCTGAAATTTTGCTTAAAATCATTAGCTAATCTCATGGCTGTTTGTTAAGTTAGGTCGAACCAGAATTTTTACTGGTTGAAGTAGCAGTTTTACCAAATAAAAAATATTTAGAACCAGGGGTTTTGAAATGCAGACAGTACAAAAAATTTACTGCCCAAATTGTGGCAGTCATGCCGAGCGTTATTATATTACAGATAATGAATTAACTCGAACGCAATGCCCAAGTTGTGATTACTTAATGATTAGCTGCACTCGCACTGGCAAAGTGATTGAGGCTTACGCCCCAGGAATTCTTGCAAGAAGGTAAAAATTGAAAATTACTCACAGGAATCTGTGTTGGCTATTGTTTTTTGTTGCTGGAGATATCCGATAACTTCTAATGTGTCTACTTGGGGAAATTGTGCGTAGAAATTACTCACACTCCAGAAAGGTTCCGGTGTTTTCAAAACAATTATGCGATCGCCCCATTGATTCAACCAAGGTAGTAATTTTTGTGGTGCTACCGGACTACATAGCCAAATTGCTGCCGGCGAAAGGGCTTTGATGGCAATAGCAGCAACAGCCATAGTCATACCTGTGGCAATGCCATCATCAACCAAGATCGCCGTAGAATCTTTTGTATTCACCTGAGGACAAGCAGAAATTAATTGCTCTTCCAGAGACTTAGCTTGTTTAATGGCTTTATTTAAAGCTTCTTCTCGCCACTGTGCATAATGTTTGGGGCGAAATAGCTTTTGCTCAGTCCAAAGAACATTTCCAGAACTAGTGACTGCACCAATAGCTAACTCTGGGTTTTCTGGATGGCTAATTTTTTTAGCTACAACTATCGTTAACGGACAACCCAAAAGACGTGCCATTGGTGCCGCTACTGCTACCCCCCCCCTTGGCAAACCATAAACGATTGGTAGAGGCTTTACCCCAGAATCAATAGTTTGCTGAGTCAAAAGATCGTGAATTACTCGCGCCAATTCCTCACCCGCATGGATGCGATCGGCAAAAAGTGGGGTATGTGACATGGTTTTCCCCAGTGTCTTAGGACGGCACTGCTTTTATCATGACTGAATTTTGTCTCAAATTAACTGATAAAATAAGATTTGTATAAATAATAAGTATTCAGTAAAAGTCTATTTCTGAAGTCTATTTCTGATAAGTGCCCAATCAAAGACAAACTTGAATCAGATAAGACTGCTGGTGCTGATACCCAAATCATAATTTTCATGAGCAGCGAAACCCAACTCAGCCTCTTCGACGACTCAACCTTTAACCAACGAGAGCTGATTCCCACAGATGCTAAAATTCCTATCCCTCGCGGAACATACTCCGCTATGGCAGAACTGGCGCAGCATTGCGATCGCTGCCACCGATGTGTACTGGGAGACACTCGTACCCACGCTGTTGTCGGACGTGGCAACCTCAAAGCACCAATAATGGTTGTGGGAGAAGCGCCTGGTCAAAATGAAGACGAAACGGGTTTACCATTTGTCGGTAAATCAGGACAGTTGCTAGAGAAAATTCTGGCATCTGTAAATTTGAGTACTGAGCAAGATATATATATTGCCAATATTAATAAGTGCCGTCCACCAGATAACAGAGTTCCCACTAAGGATGAAATAGCAGCTTGCAAACCTTACCTGCTAGAACAAATTCGCCTAGTTGATCCCAAAATCATTCTCTTAACGGGTGCAACTGCGCTCAAAAGCTTGACTGGCGATAAGCAGCCGATTACTAAAATTCGCGGACAGTGGCTAGAGTGGGAAGGACGTTTGTGTATGCCAATTTTTCATCCTTCCTATTTGCTGCGTAACCCTTCTAAAGAAAGAGGTAGCCCTAAATGGCTGATGTGGCAGGACATCCAAGCCGTGCGTGCCAAGTTGGATGAAATTATGAAAAATAGTGGCTTTTAAGCATCTTAATTAGAACGTGAGTTCGATAAACGTCTCCCACCCAGCCTGTTTTCCCTGCAATCAAAGAATCAGACTTTTAAGCCTCTCTTCTTGTAGGAGAGAGGTCAAATTCTAACTATCGAACTCACGTTATTAGATTACAGCATTTTTCAGGTATTTAGATCACAACCGAGACGAGGAGTAGGGAGTAGTGTAGTTCAATTACTTGAAAAACGCTGTAAAAAAATGCGATCGCTTGTTTTGATTAACTTGCTTGTATGCAGGAGTATTCTTCAGCAGGAAAGAACACTTGATGAGTTCAGTAATTCTGGCTCATTCAAAGCTGTGGTATCACCCTGACATACCCAGGCACCCCAGTAGAGCGGATGTTGAAGCGGTTTAGATTCTTGACAAGAAATAGTGGTCTGTGAGTGCAATTCTTTAATTCCCAGGAGTTGTTTTAACACCTCAATACCCAGCGGAGACTGTTGTAATTCTTCAACCGTAACAGTTCGCAAATAATTCTGTGCTGACTGTAAAGCTTCAGACCGACCCAGACCACGCTGCAAGTTGTCAAAGAAATACTCGATCAGCAGAGCCGTTGCTTTATCTGGCACCGACCACAAGCTCATAATTAGTGTTTTTACACCCGCCATAGCAAAGGCACGACGCAACCCAAACACACCCTCACCAATAAAGATGTCTCCTCTAGCAGTATTGCAAGCAGATAACACAGTGAGTTCATTAGCCCATAGGTCAAGACTCGCTACATCTACGGCAAAGACAACACCTTTACCTGCTTGTTTTGGGAGAGTTCCACCAGAAAGCCAAGTATTTGCACCAGCCAGAGCAAGTCCAGAACGCACCATCGGATTTTCCAGTTTTGCCCCAGAAAAGCGATTTTCAATTCTTAAACCCTCTTGAGCCTCCTTGACACCGGGCAAAAGTCCAGATTCGGGCAAAAACAGACCGTGAGTCGCGATGAGCATGATGCTGGGACACTGACTAGTTGTGAGGCGGGTTTCCAGTGCTTGTGCTCCCAGATATAGCTCTGCCTGCTTGAGTTTTTTGGCAACGCTTTCACCCAGAAACCTTGTGCCAGGAGCAGGAGAAAAGAGAGCGCTCCCCAAAGTTGCGCTATCATATCCTGCCAGCGTCAACTGTTGTGGAATCGCAGGGGTACTAGCTTCTCGTTGGTCTACAGAGTTTGCTCCTAAATCAAAATCAGGATCGGCTATAACCAGAGGTGCAGAAGCTGGGTGAGTTGGTTGAACTTTCGAGCGCAGAATATCTCGTCCAACACTCAGGTAGGAGATGGTATACTCATCCATCAACAGTTGTCCACTCGTCTCATCTATGGGGAGTATCTGAAAGGGCACCAAATTCAAATTACCATCGGGAGCGAGTATCAGATGTTTACATTCAGGGAGTACAGCACGGATGGGATTGAAAATAGCTCCATACAGTTTGATGGCTGCTGCTGGATTGTATTTGATAGGTTCCAGCACCAGATCGTCATCCCAATCTCCGAAATCTAGACGTTGCAGTGAATTGTTTTCTTCAGGAGCAACCGACAACCGAAATTCCTGAATCAGGTTATCTATTGTTTCGGCTGCACCTAAATCTATCATCTGCACGGCATCTGGCTGACCTGCTGGTAAAACAAATGCTAGATACCGCTCAGGTTGCCATTGTGCTTCTTCGCGTCCTGGAAGTGTCTGAAAATTAAATACATCAAAACGGACAAATTCCACCAAAGTTGAACCCTCAGGCAATTCCAACGCCACAGCCCTAGAGTCAGGGGGTTGTTCCTGTAGTTGGATTTCGGGAACTTGGGAGGCGAGAAATTTCTGCAAGTTATTATGTGTTATCGATAATTGTGTCCAATTTTGTTCGTAGGTGGTGTTATCCCCCGCTTGGGGAGGAGAAAAAGCAAGGTATACCAACTGGTCACTTAAGGCAAGAAGTTTTCGGAAATCCTCAGCTAGATGAGGATAGCGACCACTGTAGAGGGCATAGTTTTGAGCAGCAACAGACGATGCAATTAGGGCTTTGCGTTTTAGTATTAAATCAAAAGCTGCTTGCACTGCTGTCGGCGAGTTAGAGAGATAATTGTAGACTAGGGAAAGAAAACCATCAAACTGACCTTTGATAGTCCGAAGATAAGCGAAGCGATCGCGTTCGGAACTAGCTGCAAATACTTGGCGAATAATTATATCTTCGATTAAGCTGGCTTGAGTCATGCATTCGAGAGCTTGGATAGGGCGATTGTCCCCTGCCAATAATGTCGCCAGATTGCTCAAACTAGCTGCAACAGAGGGATGATTTTCCCCCAACTGCTGCTTGATCATTGCTAAAGCTTCTTGATACAAATCTTCAGCTTCTTGAAAGCGCCCTTGAAAATTGTACAATCCTGCTAAATTGTTTAGCATCAATGCCACATCTGGATGCTGTTCCCCACGCTGAAGTTTTGTGATTTGCAAAGCTTGTTGATAAAAATCTTCGGCTTGGTGAAAGTGCCCTTGAGACTTGTACAGTCCTGCCAGATTATTTAAACCAGCTGCAACATGGAAATGATTGTCTCCCAACAAGCGTTTGATTATCCCCAAAGCTTTTTGATAAAAATCTTCAGCTTCGTTTAATTGCCCCATTTGCCTGTAAAAATTTGCCAAATTATTCAGCGTTGTTGCTACATCAACATCTTCTTCTCCTCGGATATATTTAGTGATTTTCAAAGCCTGCAAATATTGTGATTCAGCATCTTTTAATAGACCTTTTTTTTGGAAGATGGCAGCTTGATTATTCAGGATAGTTGCTACATTTATTAGTTGAGATTCTCCCAAACTGCCTGCAATTGCTAAAGCTTCTTCACACTTGGATTCTGCTTCAGTGAAACGCCCTTGTTCTAAGTAAAGTGTTGCCAAGTTATTCAGCGTCATGGCTACCATTTCCAGGTACTCTTTACCTAGACGTTTTGCCATTTTCAAAGCTTTCTCAATCAGAATTTCTGCATCATGGTAGTGACCTTGCTCGCGGTAGATTTCAGCCAAAGCGCTTCGGCTTAGCGCTACCTCAATATGCTCTTCCCCTAAAAGGCGCTCTTTAATTACCAAAGCTTCGTTACACTCTGCTTCTGCTTCGCTGAAGCGTCCTAAGTATTTATATACTACTGCTAAATTATGCCGCCAATTCGCAACTTCAAGATGCTCTTCTTCATAGAGTATGAGCGCTAAATATAAAGCTTCTTTAGTAAAAATTACTGCTTGATTGTACTGTGCTTTTTGAAAATATACACTACTAAGTTTTGCTAACCGATTTCTAATAATCTCTGCTAGCCATTGAGCCATATTTTGCAATCGATTAGCATCATTTTCACCACCTTCTTTTAGCATCATTTCCATGAGAATATTCATGGTTTCCATCAAGTTACTATCTAATAAGTTTTCATTAGTCTGTAAAGTCTCTGCTATTTCCTGTTCGCTGGCAGCACTCCACAGCTTTATGATTAAATCCAGATAAGCTTGGCGGGGTTGTTCTTCCATTTTTTTCTCTTTTTGATTTCAAGTTGTGATTGTGTATTCCATGTAGAGAACCTGACAATCTGGGTTTTGATTCAGGTACTCCAGTAATTCCATCAGCTCGTCTTCTTTCAGTTCTAATGGTTTGCCAATGTTTTTATGCAACCAGTTGAGGCTTGGTGCTGACTGAGAAATTACTGCTACAATTTGCTCCAAACCAATATCGCCTGTAACCTTAATTGAAGTGCGGGACGAACTATTTTGAGGTAAGATTGTTAGTCCCGCAGGTAGATAAGGATCGGGAGCATAACCTGATGGACACAAACACCAAACTCTTTGTGATGTTCCTCTGTCTAACAGCAGTAAATAACCTGCGTACTCAAGATTTACTTGCAAGCGAATATTACTACCCAAAGGTATGATGTCATGGAAATCACTCCCCATATCCAGCACATCTTTGACGACTGATACTTTAATTTGCTTTGTGGGGGTTGCCTTACGCTGTAATTGTTGCCAAAGTTGCTCTAGAGTAAGTGGTGGGGATGCTAACAGTTGTCGGATCTCCTCCAAGCTTTGATTGAGAATGACATCTGCTGGTGTCTGCGTTTTCTTAGCAACATTGATAAATGCAGCTTTAAACTCATCAAGCTCTTTGCTGACATCGATTTTCTGTTCTCGGATTCTATCGCCTAATTCGTTCCAGTCCAAAAAATCCTCTATAGGCTTGGGGAGAGGTGATTGGTCTTTGTGTTCAAATGCTTGGCGGAAAGCCTGTATAATTTCCTTCTGCCCAAATAATTCCAGTATTAACTTGGGTTTGGTAGTACCATATTCGACAAGGGCATATTGATAAACCCCAGTGAAATCAGCAGGCGGATGATCGGGATCTAAACCCAGTCGTTTTTTGAGTTGGATGACAAAAGTTGTGCGTTCAAGAGAGTTTTTGACGGCTGGAGTTCCAGCGCTAGCGATCGCCTTAATCGTACTTGTTATCGGATCGAAGCTCATTGCTGTAATGTGTAAATTGCCACTGCTAAAACATCTGCGAAGGACTTGTTTTCAAAAAGCCGCCTTAACAAGTGGATAAATACACGAGCCTAGACAAAATTTCCGGATATACAGCGTATTTCAGGTAAATGAAGTACACGGGTAGGGGCACAACATGTTGTGCTCCTAGGATTATCTCTACCTCACCAAGGTGCAATCTGCTGTATTTAATGATGCCAAGTAATACAGCACTTAAAGCCCTAAATTTCCAGGACGCATCCGCACGCTTGCTGCTTGACAATCGCGTAACCAAGCTTTGACTCCTTGAGCGATCGCACCATTACTACTATCGCGTGGCGGGGATAGTACCTGCTTTTCTGAATGAGAACCAGTTTGAGAAAACATCATCACTATACGCCAACCGATTTTAGTTTTAGTCAACAACAGCCAGTGAAATTCTTGCAATTCTACCGCTGTCTTACCTATGTACTGACGCTGTAATGTACTAAAAAAAACTTGCTCAACTCCTGATGCAGACCTTTCAGGGACATCGGTACTATGTTCTTCAAGGTTCAGGGGTAGGGGACTAAACTCAGGTCTTCCTGCTACCAACATATAACTGTATAGGTCAGCGCTGCGGCTGCGACGGCGGGCGCGTTGAATAGCGCGGTTGGTGTAACTCGGTAAATCTTGCAATAACTGTGTAGTCAATGTTTCTAGATCTTGCTCAGAACACAAAGACTTTGCCCCATCGTTAATGTTTTCCCTCTGCGCTAGGAAAGAGGAGCTAGAGGTAAAATTCTTTGCGAATGCTGAGCTATTCAAGATATTTGGTGTTACAAACCAGAAACCACAAACTAGGAACCACAAGCCATAAATTTGATTTCTGATTTCTGCCTTCATGCGATCGCACTCAAATCCTCACAAATTCTCTTCCAAGCTAGCTCAGGCTCAGCAGCAGTAGTGATGGGACGCCCAATCACTAAATAATCTGCCCCAGCAATGATAGCTTGTGCAGGAGTGAGCGATCGCTTTTGATCGGCTTTGTCTGCCCAAGTTGGTCTAACTCCCGGACAAACGAGTAAAAAGTCATCTCCACAACTCTGTCGTAGCTGTGCCACTTCTTGGGGCGAACAAACTACCCCATCCAACCCCGACTCTTGCGCCATCAGTGCCATTTCTAGAGCGTATTCTGGCAATTCTAAGGGAATTTTTAAGTCAAAGGCCAGTTGTCTAGCGGAAATGCTTGTCAACAAAGTAATAGCAATTAACTTTGGTGGTTTTACACCTGCTTGTGCTGCTCCTGCTTGTGCCGCCTCTGTTGCTGCTTTTAGAGCTTCTCTACCACACGTAGCATGAATTGTCAATAAATCTACCCCATAACGAGCCGCACTACGGCAAGCACCAGCAACGGTGTTGGGGATGTCGTCAAACTTTAAATCCAGGAAAATACGCTTTTGCCGGGACTTTAGCACTTCGAGAATTTTTGGCCCAGTGCTGGTAAACAACTCCAAGCCTACTTTGAAGAAATTGACTTCCTCAAGTCGATCTACAAGGGCGATCGCACTTTCTTGGTCTGGCACATCCAAAGCCACAATAACTCGTTGTTGAGCCAATTCCCCACTCCCCATTCCCTACTCCCCATCTAAAGCACTAAACGCACAAATTTATTTTTGCCAACTTGTAAAACTTTACCGTGTAAATCACTAGCAGCAGCGAAAGTGGTATCGACATCAGAAATGCGATCGCCATCTAAGCGTACTCCACCTTCTTGAATTTTCCGCTTGCCTTCCCCTGTACTTTTACACAAGCCAGTGACATTAAGAAGATAAGCTAACTTCACAGGAAATTGCGACACCCCAGCTAAAGAGAATTCTGGAACTGCACCTTCCTTACCGCCGCTTTGGGCGGCTTCTAGAGCTTGTTGGGCTGCTGTTTCGCCGTGGTACTGTTTGACAACTTCCCATGCTAAAAGCGTTTGGCGATCGCGGGGATTTTCTGGCAATCGATCTAAAGGTAAATCCGTCAACAGTTCAAAATATTGTTCTAACAAGCCATCGGGAACTCCTTGTAACTTCTGGTATTTTTGTCCTGGGTGTTCTGATAAGGCAATATAATTACCTAAAGACTTGGACATTTTTTGCACGCCATCCGTGCCAATCAAAATTGGCAACAGCATTCCAAACTGGGGCTTTTGACCAAAATGGCGCTGTAAATCTCTGCCTACAGCAATGTTAAATTTTTGATCGGTTCCTCCTAATTCCACATCTGCCTGAACGGCAACAGAATCAAAACCTTGCATCAACGGGTACAGGAACTCATGGATAAAAATCGGATTCTCTTTTTTATAGCGATCGGCAAATCCCTCTTTAGCCAGCATTTGCCCGACCGTCATCGTGGAGAGTAACTCCAAAATTTTCTCTAACTTAAGCTGGGAAAGCCATTCGGAGTTATAGCGCACCTCTAACCTTCCTGGTGTGTCAAAATCCAAGATAGGACGTACTTGGTCAAGATAAGTCTGGGCATTTTGGGCTACATCTGCTTCTGTAAGCTGACGACGCACCTCAGATTTACCAGTCGGATCGCCAATGCGTGCTGTAAAATCGCCAATAATTAGAACTGCTGTATGACCAGCATCTTGAAACCCTCGCAGTTTTCGTACTGGTATGCTATGACCTAGATGAATATCAGCACCCGTAGGATCGATTCCCAATTTGATCCTCAAAGGTTGGTTTGTAGTTAATAAGCGGTTTTCTAGACTTTCACTGTTAACATCAGCTGGTTGTGGGAAAACTTCTACTACACCACGACGCAACCAATTCATATCTTGCGTCATACCAGAAAATCCATTGTTAGCTATGCTTTGTACACTAGAAGTTAAGTTGGTTATAAACACTTGCAATTTATCCACTTTCTCATCTGCCAAACTACTATAATTGCAAAAAATTAACCGCCTTGCTTCGCCCAATGAATTACAGTTAAATTTACAAGTGAGGAAGTGAAATCGCCGTGTCGTCGTCTAGGACTTTTGAAGATAAACAGCCACAACGTCGGGCTTCATCAGGTTTTGAGTTTTTGAAAGGAGTCGGTCAGGTAACTGGCGGTACTCTGCTTTCAATTACCATGCTGGCAAGTTCCATTGTAGCCGGAGGACTGGTTGGTTTAGCGATTAGTTTCCGTAATTTGCCAGATGTAAGACAGCTACGTAATTTCTTCCCCTCAGAAACAACTTACATTTATGACATTAAGGGTAAACTGTTAGCTAGTGTCCACGGGGAAGCCAACCGAGAAGTAGTTCCCTTAGATAGAATTTCCCCGAATCTCAAGCGGGCTGTATTGGCAAGTGAAGATAGCCACTTCTTCGATCACCACGGGATTAACCCGACTGGTGTTGGGCGTGCTGTAGTAGTTAACGCTGTAGCAGGTGGAGTGCGCGAAGGTGGCTCTACTGTTACCATGCAGTTAGTAAAAAACCTATTTTTGACTCGTAAACGTGCCTTTACCCGAAAGTTAGCAGAAGGGGTGCTGGCAATTCGGTTAGAGCAAATTCTCACCAAAGACCAAATTTTAGAAATGTACCTCAATCAAGTTTATTGGGGTCATAATAATTATGGTGTACAGACGGCGGCACGCAGTTACTTTAATAAGTCAGCAGAATATTTAAGTTTGGGTGAGTCAGCAATGATGGCGGGTTTAATTCAAGCACCAGAAGAATTCAGCCCATTTGCGAGTATGAAGCTGGCAAAACAGAAACAAAAAGAAGTGCTGGGACGGATGCTCGAATTGAATTGGATTAGCCAGCAAGAGTATGACGATGCCCTCAAGCAAGAAATCAAACTTGGCAAAATCAAATCCTTTCAAGGTAGTGCTCTACCTTATATAAGTAATACTGTAGCGCAGGAGTTGGCTAAGAAATTTGGGCGTGAGGCACTACTGAAGGGCGGAATGCGGGTGCAAACTACAGTTGACGCCAACTTTCAGATTATGGCAGAGGAAACTGTCGTTAAGTGGCATAAATCCCTGCTGGGGCAGGGATTATCAAAGAATCAAATCGCTTTGGTGGCAATCGATCCGCGCACCCATTTTATCAAAGCATTGGTGGGTGGTGTCGATCCCAAAGTCAGTGAATTCAATCGGGCAATTCAAGCTCAGCGACAGCCCGGATCTTCTTTTAAACCCTTCGTTTACTATACTGCTTTTGCTACTGGTAAATATGGGCCGGATACAACGGTGGTAGATTCTCCTGTTAGATATCAAGATGGTAGTGGTTGGTACTCTCCGAGAAATTACGATGGGGGTTTTAGCGGCCCTATGCCAATCCGCACAGCTTTAGCCCAGTCACGCAACATTCCTGTGATTAAGATTGGTAAATCTGTAGGGATGAATAGAGTCATCGAAACCTGCCGTACCTTGGGCATTATGAGTCCGATGGAACCTGTGACCTCACTACCTCTGGGCGCAATTGGTGTCACACCTTTGGAAATGGCTAGTGCTTATGCTACCTTTGCTAACTATGGCTGGCAGTCTCCACCAACTGTAATTGCCCGTGTCAGCGATAGTAGTGGTAACGTATTACTAGATAATACTCCTAAACCCCAACTAGTTCTAGATCCTTGGGCTTCGGCAGCCATTATTGATGTGATGCGAACAGTAGTGACTAATGGTACAGGCAAAGGTGCTGCCATTGCCCGTCCAAGCGCTGGGAAAACGGGTACAACTTCCTCAGAAAAGGATATTTGGTATGTTGGCACTGTGCCGCAGTTAACTACAGCTGTCTGGGTAGGGAGAGACGACAACAGACAATTAGCTAGCCGTGCTACAGGCGGCGGTATGGTTGCTCCCATCTGGAAAGATTTTATGGAAAAGGCACTCAAAAATGTGCCAGTAGAAAACTTCAAGTCACCCTCGCAGTTTCCCCGTCCTAAGTCTAATTAGAGTTAGGAGTTATGAGTGATGAGTTATTCACTAACCCATACCTTATACGGCTTAACCTCTTGTTTAATAAGGTTTTCCAAAGTTTAGCAAAATTATAATTTTGGAAAAACCAAGTCACTAACAAGGTTTTCAAGACATAATTACAGATAACTTGTAACTCCAAACTCCAAACTCCCAACTCCTAACTTGATGTTAGGGCTGTTTCTCTAGCTCGGCTTTCATCCGTTCTAAAGTGAGGTGCATTTGGTCAAACATTTGTTGCGGGGTGACGCCGAACTGACCTAACTGGGTTTTGAGTTGCTCTACTGTCATTTGTGCCATGAAGTCTTCTGATAGCTCGAAGCGCTTCATAAAGATGCGATAGCGATCCATCATGGCTTCCATTTGCTCAATAAACAGCTTTTTACCGTCGCGGTCAAATTTACCGTAGCTGTTGCCAAGCTTGATAAGTGCTTGATAATCATCAAACAACTGCTTTGCTTCTTGCTGAACTATCTCAGAATCGAAGAATCCCATGTTGCCTATATAAAACTGAGCGCACAGACTCAGTAGCTTAATAGTTTGACTTCTATTTTTATTCTAGTCTAGGGGAGTAATCTAGTGGACAAGCTTCGGTTTGAGTACGGTTTATTACCGAAATTTCAACACTTGACTTGAGAACGTTTCCCATCTTTAAACCCACCTAATAAAGCCGCAATACTCAAAGCTTTGGCAATTGATTTCGGATTGCGGTTTTCACCGGGTTGAATTTTCAATCTGGTAGCGCATTTCAAAGCTAGTGAATGTTGCGGGTTAAGTTTTAATGCTTGAGTGATGTAAACCCTAGCCATCCCTAGTAATTTCTGACGGAGATGTACAAAACCTAATAAGGCGTGATAATCACTGTTATTAGGCTCTAACTTGATGGCATCCCGTAGTTCTTGGACAGCTAACGTCCATTTGGTTAGTTTAATATACTCAATAGCTCGCTCGTAGTGACGTTGAGCGTAGTTTTTCAAAACTGGTTTGACATTAGTTTCTTCACTTAATGTCACTTCAACTGGCTTGACTTCTACCTTGGGAATGATGGAAAGAGGTTCTTGAGGTAGCAACAGATTAGATTTATGCAACTGTAAGTAAACTAAATTCAGTATACTAATTTGCTGGGTTACTTGATAAAACTCATGTAGTGATTTGTATTGAGCTTCTGCATAGCAGGCGATCGCTTCTTCGTAAAATAACTCTGCTTGGGGTGTAGTCATTTCCCGAATTTCCTGGACTAGAGCGGTTTCAGAAGACAAAGCTTGCTGCTTCAATACTCTTGCTTGTGAAAGTAGCATACCTATGGCGCTAAAGCGCTTGTGTTGATTTTTCAACTGCTCATATGCTGGGTTGATTAAATGGCTAAATATTGCCGTTGCTAATTCTTGGTCTCGATTGCTGCTTTTGGTATGGCGATCGGGATGTAGCAGTTTTGCTAAAGTGTGGTAGCGTTTGAGAATCTGGCGATCGTCAGCAGTCACGGAAATTCCTAGCACAGCATAAGGATCGCAAAGCTGTTCAAGCCATTTCGGCGGAAGGAAAGTCTGTGACATCGTAGTAATCCGATCGCTTAAAAATTTAAAATTAGCATCAAAGCCCAATGCACACTCATGTGACACCTACTCTCAAGTTTATTCTCAAATGCTAAATCCTGGGGCTTTCCACCCAAAAGTCACAAAGGCAAGGTAGAGTAGTTAACTAAAATAAAATTATATGGCTACTATTTAAGTAAAAATTGAGCAATATATTCAAGATGTTTGCCACCATTATATTTCTTGATTTGAAACCTGGAATTGCTGATGGCTGTTTGATTGTAGGAACTGTGGTACTGGTATATTTGTTAGGAATATGTTGACTAAGCGCAAAAGCCGAAGTGTTGCCGCTGTTCTAGCTTTTTCTGGCACGCTGACAATTTCTGGATTACATAAATTTTATTTGGGACAGCACCTATGGGGTATTTTATATGTCTTGCTTTCTTGGACGCCTATCCCCAAGGTAGCTAGTGCTATCGAGGGAGTTTGGTATTTAGCCCAAGATGAAGAAGCTTTTGATCGCAATTTTAATCTCGGCAAGTCAGCTGCCAAAAATTCACACCGGGTAAGTAATCAAGTAGGAGCAGTTGCTGATGCTTTGCGGGAACTAGATGCTCTACGCCAAGACGGACTAATTTCAGAATATGAATTTGAGCAAAAACGCCGCCAACTGCTAGACCAAATTTCTTGATATTAGCGACAATCATGAACAATTGGCTACCTTTCAATTTGAAGCTGCAAAAACTCCGTGCCAAGTTGCTCAACGATCCCTACTATCGCTTGCAATCTGGGGAAGAAATTCAGATCGCGGCACAATTAGGCATTCGCATTGATGCTAATCAAGCAACTGTAGATGATTGGTTACGCTTACCAGGTTTGTCAATTCACCAAGCGCGATCGCTTGTGGAACTTTCACGTTCAGGTGTGAAATTTTACTGTATTGAAGATATCGCTGCGGCTTTGGCTATGCCAGCACTGCGACTCGAACCATTAAAACCTCTATTAAATTTTAGTTATTATGACCATGAATCTTTAGATTCTCCTACAAATTTAGTTAATCCGAATACAGCAACAATTGAAAATTTAGCACAAATTCCCTTTATCGATTTGTCTTTAGCACAAGCAGTAGTGCAAAATCGCCAATCTGCTGGTCCTTATCATAACCTAGCTGATTTCCAACGACGATTAGAGCTACCTGGTGATGCGATCGCTCAGCTAATGTATTTTCTGCGTTTTTAACACGTTATTTATTAGTTACTTTTATAAGTAGTCAGTTGTGAGAAACAAACAACTGACTACTTAACTAATTAAATAAACCCGATGCGATCAACAGGCCAAAAGCGAAATGTTGCTCGACCAATGATATTTTTTCTGGGTAAAAAGCCCCAATAACGAGAGTCGTTACTGTCATTGCGGTTATCTCCCATGACAAAAAATTGGTCTTCTGGGACTTTCACTGGTTGAAACGGCTGATTTGCTAGTTCAGCAATGTAGTCTTCTGCTAAGGGTTGACCGTTGAGATAGACTTTGCCTTGAACAACGCTAATTACCTCCCCTGGCTGGCCAATCACTCGCTTGATGAAGGCTTGATCTTGGGGATATCCTCGACGTTGTAGTTCTGCGGGTGGCTGAAAAACGATAATATCCCCAGTTATGGGGGGGTGAAAATGATAGGAGATTTTTTCCACCACCAAGCGATCGCCAGTATGTAAGGTGGGTAACATCGAGTCAGAAGGTATGTAACGAGGTTCGGCGATAAAAGTCCGAATTAGGAGTGCCAAACATAAAGCGATTGCCACTAAAATCAGATTTTCCTGCCAACTACGCCATACTTTTAACGACGCACGCTCTTGCTTTGCATCACTTTCGTGAGGAATCATAGAAATTTTTAGTCAGTTAAAGGAGTGGAACAAATACCTTGATTATTTTGGCTTCAAAGGTATACTAATAAGCAAGCTGAGTTTCTTACTAATTAATACATAGATTAAATAATACAGTTATTGTATCTACCAAAGCTATGCAAAAGTCTTGGAAATCAACTATCAACAGTCTCACCGAACATAAGCTGATGACCAAGACTCTTAGATAGACAATTAAAAATTTTAATTCTAATTCCTGCAATTATAAGGCAAGTTACTAGATAATTTTCAGCTTTGCTTCCTCGTGCTAAAAAAAGCTAGTTGCCGACTGTAAAGCTATATAGCCAGTCGGTTTTTTCTGCGATCGGCAAAAATTAACTGAATCTAGTCTAATTAGCCAAGAAACATTTGATTCACATGCAATGTTTAATGTTTTAATAGTTTTGTGACAGTCTATTAAGACTTTAACAAATTGTTGATAAAAAGACGATTAAGTTACGTAATTTTACGGTAACAAGCCATATCAAATTGTAATATTAATAATGTATGAGCCTCTTTAATTATCAAGATAACGAGACCAGATAAAAAGTCGGTAGCAATTTTGACTAAAATCTCAACATTAAAAATAGAGTTAATCTGCCAATACAATTATTTTTGCTAAATAAGTAAAAAGTATCTAGATTAACGACTAAGTGCCTCTAAGCAATGAGAAACTATATTGGATTAATTTGCGTCTCTCTGCTTGATATAAAGTACAAAACAACATTCTCTCAGTTCAAAATTTAACTTTTTCTTAAAAGGGAAGCAATGGCATTAGGCAGTAAAATATATTTTATTCAATTTTATAACTAATAGTTTATTAGACCCTTTTTTCAAAAAACCTCGCCCTTTGTCAGTAGTTTTGTGTGTTAATTAAATAATTCATTAAGCTGTCAATATAGAACTTTTGTATTAAAAGTCTACTTTGGAAAAGGCGGGAATTATAGACTTGACAGCTTAACTAAACTTATTTATTTGCAAAGGTATGTCACCTGAAAGCATAGTATTGCTCTAGCTAGCAGTCTGGTGAGAGACAATAGTAAGTTGAAAACTCCTATTAAGAGGATTTGGATGTGTGGTTAATTATTTAAATTATGCTCCTTCCGAGAGCTAGTGGTCACAACCGATAAATACAGACTTTGCTGTTTATGAGTGGGTTGAGATTAAAGCTGTAGAGTTTGCCTTCTCGATTCTAATTCTCGGAATTATACAAAACAATTGGTTTTCAAATATCTAAAAAATTATGTGTTAGAACATACTTTCATATACGTGGCTGATGTTTTTATAGTTGAAGGAGCTATATGGTGGAAAATAATAAGCCGTTTTTGTGGCCGGAAGGAATATTAATTGGGTTGCTTGCCTTGGGTGGTGTTTTTAGTCTTGGTTTGATGATGCTTCTCAGACCCAATACTTCGGAAGCTCAGAGTAGACCAAATATAAATGTAAATAATGTATCTGCAAACAGAGGAACTCAGCAGCGCATTGAGAAATTCAAGGGAGCGATGCTGATGAGTTGGCAGCAACAGGCACAAGTAAAAGGCTTCTCTTACCCTGTACCATCACGTTTTCAAGGCACAATAATTAAAGAGGCAAAACTAACTCAAGCAGAGAAAGTTATTGCTCTTACCTTTGATGATGGCCCTTGGCCTGAAAGTACAAAGCAAGTACTAGATATTTTAAAATCAAATAATATTAAAGGGACATTTTTTGTTGTTGGGCAAAATCTCAAAAATTATCCAGAATTAGGAAAAGAAATTGTAGCTCAAGGTCATGTCATCGCCAACCATACTTGGCATCACTGGTATCACTTCTTTAATCAGCAGGCGGCTGCCTTTGAAATCGATCGGACAACAGATTTAATTTATCAAGTTACAGGTGTTAAAACAACTCTATTCCGTCCTCCTGGTGGTATGATGCACAATGGGCTAGTTGGTTATGCCAAAGGACAAAAATATACAGTGGTGATGTGGTCAGCTGACTCGATAGACTATAAACTGCCAGCTGTACCAAAGTTAATTAATAATGTAATTAAAGATTCAAGACCTGGTGGTATTGTGCTAATGCATGATGGTGGTGGTAACCGTTCTAGAACTGTGCAAGCTTTACCAGAAATTATTAGTAACTTTAGAAAGCAAGGCTATAGGTTTGTGACTGTTCCAGAACTTTTAGAAATACAAGATACAGAAATAAAGTTGCTTGCGAACAAAAAGTAATAATTATTAATTATTAAGTTATTGCCCAACAGTAATTGACTAAAAACTAAAATTATATTTTTTGGCTCAAACGCTAGATGGTAATCCTAAATTGATTTTGTTCAATTTATAAGCTGTAGATCCCCGACTTATTAAATAAGTCGGGGATCTTTGTTGTTTGTCAATGACTACTAGTTACTAAACTGAACTCAGTTGTTTCTTTTTGAGGATCGGCTTCTGGACTATCAGCTTCAGAAAGCGGAACCAACTGCCAGAATTTCGGCAAAAATTCTTGCCAGTTTTGCAAAATTTTCTTCGCTTTTGGTGAACCAGTTCGTTCTGCATGAGTTTTGATTAACTCTTGCAATTGCTTTGCACCTGCTTGCGTAATTACTCGCTGCCTTTTAAAAATTTCTGGGTTGACTAACTGAGGGAATGAACCATCTTCATCTAAAAAGTATGCCAGTCCACCAGTCATTCCAGCCGCAACGTTACGTCCTACTTTACCAAGAACGACAATTATACCACCAGTCATGTACTCACAGCAGTGATCCCCAGCACCTTCAATGACTGCTATTCCTTTGGAGTTTCTCACAGCAAAGCGCTCTCCTGCTAAACCGTTGGCAAATAATGTGCCGCCGGTAGCGCCATAAAGACAGGTATTGCCAACTATGACGTTTTGTGATGAATTATAAGTGGCATCAGATGGGGGTTTGATGATGATTTCACCACCGTGCATTCCTTTACCCACGTAATCGTTTGCCTCTCCTTGCAAGGTCAGAATAATGCCGGGGAGGTTGAAAGCACCAAAGCTTTGTCCAACACTACCTGTGAATTTGAGATGAATTTGTCCTTCAAAGCCGCTATCACCATACTGGGAAGCGATCGCTCCTGCTAATCTTGTGCCTACTGTTCTGTCAGTATTAACTATAGGGAAGGTCTTCTCAACAGTAGATTGATTCTTAATAGCAGCTTGAATGTCGGGATCGGCAAGCAATTTGTCATCCAAAACTACGCCATTGCTGTGGACTTCTTCATGCACTAACCAGCTACGATTTTCTCTGCTATCTGGTAGTTGGAGTAAACAGTTGAGATTTAGTGATCGCGTTTTGGTAAGTTTTACTTCTGGGCGCACTTTCAATAAATCTGCGCGTCCGGTAATTTCTGACAAAGAACGGTAGCCGAGTCGTGCTAACAAACTTCGTACTTCTTGGGCGATGAAGTAGAAGAAGTTGACAACTTGTTCGGGGATTCCTGTAAACCGCTTGCGGAGTTCTTCTTTTTGGGAAGCAACTCCCACAGGACAATTATTCGTGTGGCAGATACGCGCCATAATGCAGCCTTCAGCAATCATGGCAATGGAACCGAAACCGAATTCTTCAGCACCCATTAATGCACCTATTACCACATCCCAACCACTCTTGAGACCGCCATCGACGCGTAAAATCACGCGATCGCGCAAACTATTTTCCATCAAAACGCGATGCACTTCACTTAAACCGAGTTCCCAAGGTGAACCCGCATGTTTAATGGAACTGAGTGGCGATGCACCCGTACCACCATCATGACCAGAGATTTGGATAATATCAGCATTTGCCTTGGCTACACCCGCAGCGATCGTGCCAATACCGACTTCTGCAACTAGCTTCACTGAAACTTTTGCTTTCGGGTTAATTTGGTGTAGGTCAAAAATCAGCTGGGCTAAGTCTTCAATTGAATAAATATCGTGATGCGGTGGTGGCGAAATAAGCGTTACACCAGGCTTAGAGCGCCTTAACATGGCAATGTATTGGCTGACCTTCGGTCCTGGAAGTTGTCCACCTTCCCCAGGCTTGGCACCTTGGGCAATTTTAATTTCAATTTGCTTGGCGTTGACTAAATACTCTGGGGTGACACCAAAGCGTCCCGATGCAACTTGCTTAATGGCACTATAGGCGCGATCGCCATTTCGCAATCCTTTTAAATGAGGTAAGGTCGGTGAGTGTCCAGATTCATCTACATCATCCAAAACTGTATAGCGTACTGGATCTTCGCCACCTTCCCCAGAATTGGATTTGCCGCCAATGCGGTTCATGGCGATCGCTAAAGTTTCATGTGCTTCTCTTGACAAAGCACCTAAAGACATGCCTCCAGTACAGAAACGCTGGACAATTTCAGATACCGATTCTACTTCTTCTATAGATATGGGCGGGCGATCGCCTTGGAAGTCGAGTAAGTCGCGCAAAGCAGTTACTGGCCTGCCTTGGAGGTGCTTTTTGTAAACTTCGTAGTGGTCGTAGTTTTTGCCATCTAGAGCTTTATGCAGCGCCTTCACCATTTCTGGGCTATTCATGTGGTACTCGCCCTTAGGACGGTACTGCACAAAGCCCAAGTTTTCTAATTTGTTGGTTGCCAGTTCCGGGAAAGCTTTGCTATGGAAGGAAAGTACCTCATCTGCGAGTTCGCTTACACTCAAACCACCGATGCGGGAAGTAGTGCCACAGAATCCCAGTTCGATTAAATCTCTACCGATACCGATCGCTTCAAAAATTTGGGCTGCTTGATAGCTGGAGAGTAAAGAAATTCCCATTTTGGAGAGAATTTTCAGCAAACCTGACTCTACTGCTTTGCGATAATTTGCTAAAGCTTGCTCTAAGGTGAGGGTTGGAATTTTCTCTAAACCCATCAACTTTTGAGTTTTGGGATCGGACCACCAATCACGCACTGTGTCCAAAGCCATGTATGGGCAAACTGCACCAGCACCATAGCCAATCAAACAAGCAAAGTGATGAGTACTCCAGCATTGGGCAGTATTGGCAATCAGGGATGTTTTCATTCGCAACCCTTCACGAATCAGGTGGTGATGGACGGCACCGACTGCTAACAGGGGAGGAATGTAAGTGTATTCTGTATTAATACCATCATTTAGGCGGTCACTTAATATCAAAATCTTTGCACCTGCCCGCACTGATTCAGCCGCTTGTGCTTGTAAAGATTCGACTGCGGCCTTTAATCCTTCTGGTCCGTCAGCGATCGCAAATAAAGTTGATAACTCAGCTGTAGCAAATCCTGATAGCTTAATCGCCTCTAATTCTGCCTCATTCAACAACGGCGACTCAAGTTTCAATCTCCGAGCATATTCTGGCTTTGGTTCTAATAAGTTACCACGTTCGCCCAACTCAACTTTCAAAGACATCACCAGCTTTTCTCGTAGAGGATCGATCGCTGGGTTGGTTACCTGAGCAAAGCGCTGTTTGAAGTAGTCATACAACAGGTGTGGCTTTTCTGACAGTACTGCTAGGGGAATATCATCTCCCATACAGAAAGTCGGTTCTGAAGCTGCGATCGCCATTTGTTGAATCACCATTTCCACATCTTCTGTGGTGTAACCAAAGGCAGTTTGCAGTTGAAGTAAAGTTTGTTTATCAATTGCCAACTGTCCTTGGTCATTTGTTATTTGTCCTGTGCCGTTGCCATTTATTGATGGCCTGTGACTAATGACCAATGACTTTAATTCTTGACGGTATTGTTGCAGCCATTCTCCATATCGCTGCTGCTTGGCGATGCGCGCCTTTATATCCCAATTTTTCAGCACTTCATGATTGACTAAATCCACAGCAATCATTTGCCCTGGTCCTAGTCTACCTTTCTCCTTAATCTTGGCTTCTGGAAAGTCCACCACTCCTGCTTCGGAAGCTACAACAATGTAGTCATCTTCGGTAATCAGGTAACGAGCTGGTCTCAACCCATTCCGATCTAGGGTTGCACCAACTTTTTCGCCATCACTAAATACTAAAAGTGCTGGACCATCCCATGCTTCTTGCAGACCGCTGTAATATTCGTAGAAATCAACAATTTCTGGATAGTCATTTAAAGAAGGCTGATTTTTGTAAGCCTCTGGAACCATAATCATTAAAGCTTCCAAGGGGCTGCGTCCAGAACGCACCAGCAATTCCAGTACATTATCTAAAGTCGCTGAGTCGCTGTTGTCAATGTGAACTAGTGGCTTGAGTTCGTTGATGCGATCGCCCCACACTGGATGATTGAGGCTAGCTTCTCGTGCCATCATCCAGTTGATATTACCCAATAAGGTGTTGATTTCACCATTGTGACCCAAAAGGCGCATCGGCTGAGCTAGCGGCCACTTGGGCATCGTGTTGGTACTAAAGCGGCGATGATAAACAGCAAATGCACTTTTGTAAGCTGGATTTTGGAAATCTTGATAAAACTGGCCCAATACAGCCGAACGCACCATACCTTTGTAGACAATTGTCCGGCTTGACAATGAGCAAATATAAAATTCTCCTGATACTTTGTGTGCTGCTTTTCCAATTCGCCGACGAGTAATATACAACTGACGCTCTAGTTCATCACCGCTTTTATCTTCAGAAGCAAGCATTACTTGTTCGATCTGGGGTTGATTTTCTCTTGCTTGCATCCCCAGTAAATCAGGTTGCACTGGCACTACTCGCCAACCTAGTACAATCAATCTTTCTTCAGCGGCTACTTGCTCAACTACTGCCCTAGCTTTTTGAGCTGCTTGTCGATCTTGTGGTAAGAACATCATCCCCACAGCTTTATTGCTAGTAGGTAGCAGTTCTTGTCCTCTTTGGGCAAATTCTTCTTGAAGCAACTCCCAAGGAATTGCAGTTAATACTCCCGCACCATCGCCAGAGTCTTGGTCAGCACTACAACCCCCCCGATGTTCTAAGCAGGTCAAAGCAGCTAAAGCTTTTTCGACAATTTCGTGGCTGGCATGATTTTGTCGATGAGCAATAAAACCTACACCACAGGCATCTCGTTCCTCTACTAACCATCTTTGCCCTTGGCTGGCATTCCTTGAGTCAATATCCGCCGTGATTTTTTGGTCTTGATTCATCGATTTATTATTCATACCATGTACCTGAACTGTTGAGTTACCAATTTTGCCACTACTTATGAGAAAAATTTTTCAATTCAGCGATGCAGAAATACATCAGCACTAGAAAATTTAGGGAAAAAAAATTTTAACTTCGGTTTTCCTTTTTAGTTCACCCGTGTTAAAATCATTACGTATTTTTATGTATTTTTGCTGCTATTAGACAACCTATTTTAGCCAAGACATTGTTATTGCCCTGACATTTTCTTTCTTATATTGTGAAGCTAAGTATTTTCTCAATTCCCTCTTTCCAGATGCACACTAGCTACTTGTTTGTAGAGCCTCTTTTGGCTCCCCTACTACACAACAATTAAACGCTGCACTAGGTTTTAAAATCAAAATCATCCCGATCTAGCAATAAAATCAGCGTATTACAATATATACCCATTTGACAATTCCCAAAAATTTCTCTTTACCAGTTGCCACCCATCTCACTAGCAATTGCACCCCACTGACGTAGCAACAGTCGCAACTAACAATGAGGATTGAATATCTTAATCCAGTTTTGATAACTTAGACTACCGTGTATGGTGTGATTGGTATTAGTGCCACTTAGAACACTTGGTTACAGTCGTTTAGGCGGCTAAATTATTGTTTCTTTTTAAAAGAGACAACAATCCAATATATATAGTATCATGTTTTTTTGCAAAAAAACTGATGTTTTTTATATTTGCAAATAATTAGTTAGTTTATACCTTGGGTGATAGTTTTGAAAAATACGTAGTAAATTATGGTAAAAATGCCGAATTGTTGGCAACAACAATACTCCAGTGTTATTTCGCTGATAGGGAATAGCAAGTCGATCCAAGCTACTTTGTCACTAATAATTTTGACAGTGGTGTGCTTAGCTACTGCTTATGCTAACGCCCAGGAGTCCCCAAAAAACGATAAACAAATACCAAGGTTAACTTCACAGACGCCAGTATCTCCCTTATCGGCGGTGCGATCGCCTTCCCTTGGCAATCAAATTTCCCTCAATGGGCGTACCTTACCGGGAACTTGGTTAGAGCAGCCTGGAACAGCCAATCAAATGGCAACTCATCTCAGTGACGGTGCATTCCGGCAATTAATTGGAGTAAATTTTTTAAACACTAGCAATTGGACTAGGCAACCAATACAGTGGTTTTCTTCGGTGAGCAAGCCATTAGTTTTAAGCACTACCCTCCTAAGAGGATATCGCTATGTGGATATTACTAATTTTGCTCGAACAGCTGGATGGCAGATGCAAGCCAATGGTAACACCCTAGTGATTACCACCCCAAAAGCCCAAGTAACAAACATTATTCACAACCAGCAACCTCCAGACGTAAGTGTTACTCCTTTACAACCAACTCGGATTCTTGTCGATTTAAATCGTCCAACTCCCTGGCAAGTTGCACAAGGATCGGCTGTTAAAACAATTCCAACTACATCCCCCGATCCAGATACACCACCGCTAAAATCTACCACACCACCGAATCGAGAGTGGACAGTTACCCTGGATGCAATAGCCGATCCCGTTTTAATAGAACGCTATACTCCTCAGCCACCACCAGTAGCGCCACCAACATTACTCCCAGATATACTCAAACAATTATCGCCAGTTGTACCACCACTACCACCCCCAGAACCACTAATTCAAAAAGTGGAAATGGTGAAGAACCAAACAATTATTCGCTTGAGCGTTCCCTTTGGTCTATCGCCTCAAGTGACTACCGTAGCAGATCCCCATCGCCTAATTATCGACATTCGACCCGATCCTTTAGAAGAGCGAGATATTACTTGGGCACCAGGATTGCTCTGGCGACAGCATTATATTAACTTGGGCAAAGAACGCTTTCCGGTAGTTTGGTTAGAAGTTAATCCCCGCAGAGTTGGGCTAACGTTAAAACCGATTTGGGTTAGCCCTGATACACTTACTGGTACTGCTCCCTTAATTCAAACAGCACAACGCTACTTAGCGGTAGCTGCAATTAACGGTGGTTATTTTAACCGCAATAATAAATTGCCCTTGGGTGCGATTCGCCAAAATGGTCAGTGGTTATCAGGTCCTATTCTTAACCGAGGAGCGATCGCTTGGAATAATTCTGGTCAATTTTACTTCGGTCGCCTTACTTTAGAAGAAACTTTAATCACTGGAAATAACCAACGCTTACCAATCCTATTTCTCAATAGTGGCTATGTCCAGAGTGGTATTGCTCGTTATACTCCTGCATGGGGCACTACTTACACACCCCTAACAGACAACGAAATTATTCTGGTGGTACAGAAAGAACAAATTACTAATCAACTACCAGGCGGCAAAGTTGGTGAGCAGGCGATTCCTATTCCCCAGGATGGCTACCTGCTAACCTTACGTGCCAGCGCTACTGCTAGTGCCTCACAGTTACCTGTCGGCACCACAGTCAATATTTCCAACGCCGCTGCTCCCACTGATTTTAGTCGTTATCCCCACATTATCGGAGCAGGACCGCTATTAATCCAAAATCGTCAAATTGTCCTTGATGCCAAAGCCGAAAAATTCAGCAACGCCTTTATTGCAGAAAAAGCTATTCGTAGCGGTATTTGCACAACGCCAACAGGCACACTGATGATAACTGCCGTCCATAATCGTGTCGGTGGTTATGGCCCTACATTGGCAGAACACGCCCAACTAATGCAACAGATGGGTTGTGTGGACGCTTTAAATTTGGACGGTGGTAGTTCAACCAGCCTTTATTTAGGAGGACAACTCCTTGACCGTTTCCCTAGTACCGCTGCTCGTGTCCACAATGGTATTGGTATTTTTCTGCAAAAATAGAGAATTGGGGCATGGGAAAGAGGATGAGGGCAGAAAGGAAAAACTTACTGCAACTTCTCCTGTGCCCCTTATCTGCTTTATCTCCCCATGCCCTTTTTAAAGTTTAGAACAAGCTGCTATTTTGCTTGATGAAGATTTAGTGTAGACCTAAAAGTTTTAAGAGTGATAGTTTACACCATAACGTTTGATTTTGTTATCTTTAGCAGAGTGCAACAAAATTACTCATTTTTCAGGTTGCAAGATAGCGCTATATTTTTCATCAATAGTTAAGAGTACCAACGGTTTGTTATGTCTTCAAATGAGGTAACTATGGCTCGATATCAAGAAACTACACAGACTGACACTCTACATTTACCTTCAGCTATTAGTTCCAAAAGCGTTGCTGCAACTGAGTTACGTCCTTGGGGTGCTTTTACAGTATTGGAAGAAGGACGCGGATACAAAATCAAGCGGATCGAAGTTAAGCCTGGACATCGCCTGAGTTTACAAATGCATCATCACCGCAGCGAACATTGGATTGTTGTCTCTGGTACAGCTAGGGTGGTTTGTGGCGATAAAGAAGTATTGCTGAGTAATAATGAGTCAACTTATGTACCCCAATGTACAGCTCATCGTTTAGAGAATCCTGGTGTGATTCCTTTGGTCTTGATTGAGGTGCAAAATGGCGAATATTTGGGTGAAGACGATATTATTCGCTACCAAGACGATTATGCTCGTACCAAGGATTAAAACTAAAAGAGCGCCATAAAAAAAGCTCTAAACCGAAAACTGAATACCTTTTTGTGCAAATTGTCTTTAGTCACTACTGCACACCAGAAGTCCCTGCCTAGTTGAGGTGGGGATTGAACTATGTTAGTCATATAGATGTAGTAATATGTAGTAAGAGTGATCGCTCTATCGGGCGAATATTAGGTGAAGCTAAAATTGCAATCTCCATTTAGATAAACTAAATACATAGACTCCCGTAACCCTCTAAAACAAAAAAATTGCTCGCTACTGGAGACAAAAATATTTATCAAGCATCAAAAGTCAACAAAAATATTCACTCGTCTTTTGAAGTTGAAATTTTGCTGTATAAATTGAGTCTTGATAAATTTAAATTCCAGCTTAACTCTACATAGAAGTAAGCTAGACGCAGCATCTGATAAATTAAGCATTGGTCAACCAATCTGTAGAATTAAGATAGGTTATTCAATTGCAAAAACGAATTTCATGATTCATCTGAGTCAAGCAGCCGCGAGTGAAATCGGGCGAATAAAGTCTAAGCAACAGCCAAATGTCTTGTTTCGATTGGCAATAAAACCAGGTGGCTGTTCCGGGTTATTTTACGATATGTCCTTCGATGAAGCAATAAAAGCTGGCGATCGGGTTTTTAACTTCGACGAAATTCACGTAATCGTAGATGCCGAAAGTTTAAATCAACTCAACGGGTTAACAGTAGATTATTCAGAAGACTTGATGGGTGGTGGTTTTCGCTTTCATAACCCCCAGGCAATCGCTACCTGTACTTGTGGCAATTCGTTCTCCATCAGTAATTACTAATTTGCCAAGAATGAAGAACAAATGACAATTGACATAAAGCCTTAAAAAAAGATATAATCAGGATTTGTTAAAACTTAGACCATAAGCAGCTTTACGCGCTGTAACTCATGCCAACAATACAGCAGCTAATACGTAATGAACGCGAGCAAGCGCGTCAGAAAACCAAGTCCCCGGCTCTGAAACAATGCCCCCAACGACGGGGAGTTTGTACCAGAGTATACACGACCACACCAAAAAAGCCTAACTCAGCTCTACGCAAAGTAGCAAGAGTAAGACTTACCTCTGGGTTTGAAGTTACAGCTTACATTCCAGGGATTGGTCACAACTTGCAAGAACACTCAGTTGTTATGATTCGTGGCGGTCGGGTTAAAGACTTACCAGGCGTGAGATACCACATCATCCGTGGCACCTTAGATACAGCCGGAGTCAAAGACCGCAAGCAAGGCCGTTCCAAATATGGAACCAAACGTCCAAAAGAAGCGAAAAAATAGGATTAGGCGATTAATCGCACTAAACACGATTAATCGTCTGCCCTAGAAACGCCCAGGAACAAAAAGCGATCGCCACCTGTGTTCTTGCAGCACTCATGAAGACTGTTTTATTTGTTTGGAGCAATCAAGCAAGCTATACCCTACACTCAGCGAGCAAGTGTAGAATTTCTGAGGAGAATCCTGTAACAACAGAATTCTCATCTGGATATTTTCAGGTTTAGAATGTTATCGCTTTGAGTATTTAGTTGCAAATAGCAAGTCAAACAATTTGAGATTTTAGATTTGCGATTTTGGATTTTATCGAATCCCCAAAGGAATGAGACTTACAGAGTCTTGATTTTTGAATTGTTCCAACTGCAAGGTTAGGGGCATATTAGCGGAAATTTTTAATCTAAAATCTAAAATCAAAAATTGGCAGCTGCAACGCTCGAAAAAAATTGAGGAAGTCTGAGGGTTGGGTTCCACCGCTTTTAGTTTCCGGTGTCTGATAGCATATAATTTCGTTGCCAAATCCGAATGAAAGGTGAAGTATGTCTCGTCGTGGTGTTATTCAAAGGCGCCCAGTTCCGTCTGACTCCGTATATAACAGTCGCCTTGTGAGCATGATTATCAGGCGGATCATGCGTCACGGCAAGAAATCGCTTGCCGCCAGAATTGTTTATGATGCATTAAAAACTATTGAGGAACGCACTGGCAATAATGCCTTAGAAACTTTTGAAAGAGCAGTGCGGAATGCTACACCTCTAGTAGAAGTCAAGGCTCGGCGAGTCGGCGGAGCTACTTACCAAGTACCAATGGAAGTGCGTTCAGAACGGGGTACTACCCTAGCACTGCGTTGGCTGGTGCAATTTTCTAGATCTCGACCAGGGCGGACAATGGCCAGCAAACTGGCAAATGAGTTAATGGACGCTGCTAACGAAACTGGAAATGCCATTCGGAAGCGCGAAGAAACGCACCGGATGGCAGAAGCTAACAAAGCATTTGCACACTATCGTTACTAGGTAAAAAAGCGATATATCGTATTCCTGAAGCGGTATATCGTAGATTTACAAAAAAAGACGGTTTTCCGTAAAAGTATAGAATCTTAACAAAGAGTAATATACAAGATATCATGAGGCAAAAAATATAGGAGGTAATTGTGGCACGCACGATCCCGCTAGAGAAAGTACGCAACATCGGTATTGCGGCGCATATAGATGCGGGCAAAACAACAACAACAGAGAGAATATTGTTTTACTCTGGGATAATTCATAAGATCGGCGAAGTTCATGAAGGAACTGCCGTCACAGACTGGATGGAGCAGGAGCGGGAGCGGGGAATTACCATTACTGCTGCTGCTATCAGTACCAGCTGGAAAGATCATCAAATTAACATTATCGATACTCCAGGTCACGTAGACTTCACCATTGAAGTTGAGCGTTCCATGCGCGTTTTGGATGGTGTAATCGCGGTATTTTGTTCTGTGGGCGGCGTGCAACCGCAGTCGGAGACAGTGTGGCGGCAAGCAGACCGCTACAAAGTGCCTCGGATCGCCTTCATCAACAAGATGGATCGCACAGGAGCGAACTTTTATAAAGTTCACGAGCAAATGCGCGATCGCCTGCGGGCAAATGCGATCGCCATTCAACTGCCAATTGGTAGCGAAAACGACTTCCAAGGGATTGTTGATCTCGTAAAGCAGTGTGCGTATATTTACGCAAACGATCAAGGAACTGATATTCAGCAAACCGATATTCCCGCAGAATTACAAGCGCAGGTAGAAGAATACCGCACGAAGCTAGTAGAAGCCGTGGCAGAAACTGATGATACTCTGATGGCTAAGTACTTCGATGGCGAAGAACTTACAGCAGACGAAATCGCTGTTGCTCTGCGTAAAGGCACAATTGCTGGCACAATCGTACCAGTACTTTGTGGCTCGGCATTTAAAAACAAAGGCGTCCAGTTGATGCTGGATGCCGTTGTCGATTACCTGCCAGCACCAAGTGAAGTGCCGCCAATTCAAGGCATACTGCCCAATGGCGATACTGTTGAGCGGCGGGCTGATGACAACGAACCCCTAGCGGCTTTAGCATTCAAGATTATGGCTGACCCTTACGGTCGCCTAACATTTGTTCGCGTTTATTCTGGTGTGCTGAAAAAGGGTAGCTACGTTCTCAATGCTACTAAAAATAAAAAAGAGCGGATTTCCCGCTTAGTTCTGATGAAGGCAGACGATCGCCAAGATGTGGATGAACTGCGAGCCGGTGATTTGGGAGCAGCCTTGGGATTGAAAGATACCTTGACAGGTGACACAATCTGTGATGATGCTTCGCCAGTAATTCTGGAATCCCTATTCATTCCTGAGCCTGTGATATCGGTAGCGGTTGAACCCAAAACCAAGAATGACATGGATAAATTATCCAAGGCTCTGCAATCTCTCTCGGAAGAAGACCCTACCTTCCGTGTCAACGTCGATCCGGAAACAAACCAAACCGTGATCGCAGGGATGGGAGAATTACACCTAGAAATTCTAGTAGACCGAATGTTACGAGAATTCAAGGTGGAGGCCAACGTTGGTGCACCGCAAGTAGCTTACCGAGAAACAATTCGGAAAGCTGTGAACAAAATCGAGGGCAAATTCATCCGCCAAAGTGGTGGTAAAGGTCAATACGGTCATGTTGTGATCGATTTGGAGCCTGGAGAACCTGGTACTGGTTTTGAATTTGTTTCCAAAATTGTTGGCGGTAGTGTGCCTAAAGAATACATCGGCCCAGCAGAACAAGGAATGAAAGAAAGCTGCGAATCCGGTGTTCTAGCTGGATATCCGCTGATTGATGTTAAAGCGACGCTAATTGATGGGTCATACCACGATGTAGACTCTTCGGAAATGGCTTTCAAAATTGCTGGCTCAATGGCAATGAAGGAAGCTGTGCTTAAAGCTTCACCAGTACTATTAGAGCCTATGATGAAAGTTGAAGTGGAAGTTCCTGAAGACTTTATCGGGAACGTCATTGGCGACCTCATCTCCCGGCGGGGGCAGATTGAAAGCCAAAGCACTGAACAGGGACTCGCTAAGGTGGCATCCAAAGTTCCACTGGCGACCATGTTCGGCTACGCCACTGATATCCGGTCGAAGACCCAAGGTCGTGGTATCTTCACTATGGAGTTCAGCCACTACGAAGAGGTGCCTCGCAGCGTAGCTGAAACTATCATCGCAAAAAGCAAAGGGAACGCTTAATTAAAAAAGGAAACGAGGATTCATGGCACGCGCAAAGTTTGAAAGGACTAAACCCCACATTAATATCGGTACAGTTGGCCACGTTGACCATGGTAAAACTACCTTGACAGCAGCCATCACAATGACCTTGGCAGCTATGGGCCAAGCTGTAGCTAAAGGCTACGACCAAATTGATAACGCACCAGAAGAAAAAGCACGGGGTATTACCATCAATACCGCTCACGTAGAGTATGAAACCGAAAAGCGGCACTATGCTCACGTAGACTGTCCCGGACACGCTGACTATGTGAAAAACATGATCACTGGGGCAGCGCAAATGGATGGTGGCATCCTAGTGGTTGCTGCTACCGATGGTCCTATGCCCCAAACCCGCGAACACATCCTGCTGGCAAAACAGGTAGGCGTTCCTAGTCTGGTTGTCTTCTTAAACAAAGAAGACTTGATGGATGACGAAGAACTTTTGGAACTAGTAGAACTAGAACTGCGGGAATTGCTTTCTAGCTACGATTTCCCTGGCGATGACATCCCCATCATCAAAGGCTCTGGTCTTCAAGCTCTAGAAGCAATGACCAAAAATCCCAAGACCCAACGGGGAGAAAATAAGTGGGTAGACAAAATCTACGAACTGATGGATGCTGTTGATTCTTACATTCCCACACCCGAACGGGATGTTGACAAGCCCTTCCTGATGGCTGTAGAAGATGTATTCTCCATCACAGGTCGTGGTACTGTTGCCACTGGTCGGATTGAACGGGGTGTAGTTAAAGTCGGCGATAACGTTGAACTAGTGGGTATTAGAGATACTCGCGCCACCACCGTAACTGGTATTGAGATGTTCAAGAAGAGTCTCGACCAAGGTATGGCTGGGGATAACGCTGGCGTACTACTCAGAGGTATCCAAAAGGCTGATATTGAACGGGGTATGGTAATTGCTAAACCTGGTTCGATTACACCTCACACTCAATTTGAAGGTGAAGTATACGTTTTAACAGAAAAAGAAGGCGGTCGCAAGACTCCATTCTTTGCTGGTTATCGTCCCCAGTTCTATGTGCGGACAACGGATGTAACCGGTACGATCAAAACTTTTACCTCTGATGATGGTAGTGAAGCAGAAATGGTGATGCCAGGCGATCGCATCAAGATGACAGTAGAATTGATCAACCCGATCGCTATTGAACAAGGAATGCGCTTCGCTATTCGCGAAGGTGGTCGCACCATTGGTGCTGGTGTCGTTTCCAAAATTCTGAAATAGCACCTTTTTGCTCATAACAAAGGAGCAGAGATGGTATGATGCCTCTCTGCTCCTTTCTCTTCCTTTGATTAAAGGGAGTGGAAATTAGGGAGTAGGAAAAAAGATGCCGACACACTCTCTCTCCCTCATCCCCCATTACCCACTCCTGACTTACTACTTTCCTATTTACGCAGAACCTGGACAATTAAAAATGGCAACTCTACAGCAGCAGAAAATTAGAATTCGCTTACAAGCTTTTGACCGACGCCTATTAGATACATCTTGCGAGAAGATTGTAGACACCGCTAACCGCACCAATGCTACAGCGATTGGTCCCATTCCTTTACCAACAAAACGCCGGATCTACTGTGTACTGCGATCACCTCACGTAGATAAAGATTCACGGGAACACTTTGAAACCCGTACTCATCGACGGATTATTGATATTTACCAGCCATCTTCTAAAACTATTGATGCCCTGATGAAATTGGATTTACCATCTGGTGTAGATATCGAAGTCAAACTTTAATTAGTCTTTAGTCATAAGTCATTGGTCAATAGACAAAGGACGACTAACAAAGTACAAAGTCTGAGGAGAAGTTTCCTTCCCTTAGGCTTTGTAAGGCAAGAATAATGATATCAGTATGAATATTTACCTTGCCCTGAAGAAATATATCTCAGGGCTTTTTATTTAGCCACAAAACAAATGATAGAATGTAGACATAGTACGGGAAAAGCAGAGAAAAATAAATTTTAAAGATTAAGTTTATACCAAGGTAACAATGGCATCATCTTCTAAAATTGCAGTTCGCGAACTACCTCTGTTCCCGTTACCCGAAGTAGTTCTGTTTCCTACCAGACCATTGCCCCTGCACATCTTTGAATTTCGCTACCGAATCATGATGAACACGATTTTGGAAAGCGATCGTAGGTTCGGTGTTTTGATGTTCGATCCAGTTAAAGGTACGATTGCAAACACTGGCTGCTGTGCCGAAATTGTTCATCATCAGCGCCTGCCAGACGATCGGATGAAAATGTTGACTTTGGGGCAGCAAAGATTTCGCGTATTAGAGTACGTTCGTGAAAAGCCATACCGTGTTGGTTTAGTAGAGTGGATTGAAGACCACCCACCAACTAAAGATTTGCGACCTTTGGCTTCAGAAGTAGAACAATTACTGCGGGATGTTGTACGACTGTCAGCAAAATTAACCGAACAAAATATTGAGTTACCAGAAGATTTGCCTGACCTGCCAATAGAGCTATCTTATTGGGTAGCTAGTAACCTCTATGGTGTAGCCGCAGAACAACAGTTATTGCTAGAAATGCAAGATACTGCAACTCGTCTAGAGCGCGAAGCAGAAATTTTAACTTCTACTCGTAATCACTTGGCAGCTCGGTCTGTTCTTAAAGACACATTTAATCAGAAATCATGATTAGTTATTAGTCATAAGTCAGACGATTTGGGATTTTGGATTGACCCACAGATCAATACCGGGCGTCTGGCAATTTTGGATCTTTGATTGATTTCACGTATCAATCCGTGGGCTTGTACCATTAAGAAATCGTTGGTAATTTGCAAAAGACAAACGACAACTCACAACTAAGCAATGACTAAAGAGCGCTCACTGGTAAAACATTGTAAGTGCCTAAAATTCGGAGAATCTCTGTGTAGATACTTAATTCTGTTAAAGCAGATTTCATTTGTGTTTCGTTGGCGTCTGCTTCTATATCAATGAAAAATAAATATTCGCCTAGCGATCGCTTCGTTGGACGAGATTCAATCCGACTGAGGTTAATTCCTAGTTGAGCAAAAATCTGTAAGGGTTTGACCAACGCTCCTGGTATGTTGGCAGGTACACTAAAAGCTAAGGATGTGTGGCTAGCACTTGGTTTCAACTTCTCAGACCCAGCATTTGCTTCGCTATGATTCACTATCCAAAAACGAGTAAAGTTTTCTGGATAGTCGTTAATAGCAGTGGCAAGTATGGGCAGATTGTGGAGTTGAGCGGCTCTACTAGAGGCGATAGTTGCCGTTGTCGGCTCTTGCTCCAATCGCTCTAGTGCTTCGGTTGTCGAATTGTTGGCGATAATTTGTGCTTGTGGAAGGAATTGCTCTAACCATCCCTGACATTGAGCCAAAGCTTGGGGATGAGAGTAAACAGTTTGAATGTTATCTAAGCTAGTCGCACAAGAAATTAAATTATGAACAATGGGTAATACCAAGGCTAACTGAATTCGCAAGTCGTCCAATTGCCACACCGTATCTAGTGTCATGGTTACACTACCTTCAATAGAGTTTTCCACTGGCACAACAGCTAACTCGGCTTGACCTTTAGCAACGGCGTGCAGTGATTGGGAAATACTGGGGTAGGGGCATAACATAGCTTCAACCCCCGTACTTGTGCCCAACCAATTGGCATAAAAAACAGCTGCTTGTTCTGAGTAAGTGCCAGGAGGCCCTAAATGTGCGATCAATATAGTCATGTCTTTAGCCTTGAGTTGAGAGTTTCACTGGGACTGGGGATTGAAAAAGATTTATAAAAAAGAATTTCATCCGAGATATTTTTATTCATATACAAATAAATCGGATGATGAATTTAAGTAAATAAGCTATCATACCAGTTTTTCAACAGTCAGATTTGCAGGCTGCTTTTTCCCTAAATTTCTCTTCAATACTTCAGAGAAATTTTATTAGTTTTTGCTACATATTTGTAATTTTTTGTCAATGCTTAATTTCTAATCCAGACTTTCTTTAACAAAAGATAATAATGAGCCTACCAACTTTTTGCTGATGATGTATACGTCATCAGCAACTATAATTTTGATGGTAAATAAATTTTCTACTTTTCTCTAATCAGATCTAATTTGTTAAAAAATATTAAAATTGAGAAACATATATTTTTATTAGCTCATGGCTACCCGGTTTACTGCCTCCCAATCGGTTGAAATCGCCGTCCCAGAGGAGCCTATTCCGATTCAGCACTATTTACGTCAGCCTCAACGTCTGGTTAAGGCTTTGGTTGACAATAGCCGGATTCAGCAGCTTTCTGAAGAGATATTTCGCTTGAAAATGCGTCCACTGACTTTTATGTCACTGAGTATTCAACCGACTGTAGACATGAGAGTTTGGACAGAATCAAATGACGTAATTTATTTGCGATCGCTCGGCTGTGAAATTCTGGGTTTCGAGTATATTAATCAGCGTTTTGCTCTCAATTTAAAAGGGCATTTATCTCCCAAAGAGCTAAGCACTGGTACTCGCCTACAAGGAAGAGCTGATCTAGAAGTACAGATAGATTTGCCACCACCATTTTCCCTGACCCCCAAGCCAATTTTAGAGGCTACTGGCAATGGTTTGCTAAAAAGCGTGCTGTTGACGGTCAAGCAACGGCTATTACATCAACTTTTGGCAGATTATCGCTACTGGGTAATATCACAAACGAAAAATCAAGGAATTGACGGCGACAGTGGTAAACTGCCAATGTTGAATCCTGAGTAATTATTGCATCACTGAATATCAAGTACTTTAATTTGGCAAGGACGAAAAGACTTGCGATGTAGGGGCGATGGTCCGTATTGTTGCAGAGCCAGCAAATGCCGCTGGCTACCATAACCCTTGTTACACTCCAAGTTGTACATTGGGTATTTTAATGCTAAACGCATTATTAGCTCGTCACGCCAAACTTTGGCGACAATACTGGCAGAGGCAATAGCAAGCGATCGCTCGTCCCCTTTGACTATTGTTTGTTGTGGCACTAGCAAGTCTTTGATTAACTGATTGCCATCAACTAAGCAGAGTGCAGGCTGTACCTTTAACTTCAGTACAGCCCGCTTCATTGCTAACAGCGTCGCTTGCAAAATATTTATCTTGTCAATTTCCGCAGTGGAAGCAAACCCAATTTTCCAATCTACAGCCAGCCCACAAATTTGCTGCGTTAGCTGAGTTCTCCTTTGACTAGACAACTTTTTACTGTCTTTAATTTTAGCTGCCATTAGTTTTGGCAAAGCACAATCTGGCAGGATAACGGCTGCGGCTACCACAGGACCAAATAAAGCACCTCGCCCTACTTCATCTACACCTGCAACTAGCCCCGAAATCCCTGACAAGGTAGAAAACTCCAGCCAACTGGATTTTTCCAGAGGTGCTGGCGAACAATTAGCAGCAGTTTGCTGTATTTCTACCATAAGGCAAATTAATTGTCGTCGATGGCTGAGGAACGACGGCGGCGGCGACGATTGGCAGTGGTGGTGCTATTAGCATCACTCTCATCTATGTTCATCAAGGGTGCCGAGGGGCTGTCAGTAAACCCTGATGGTTCAGTTGTCTCTTGGGTTGTCTCCTGGATTGAGAATTTTTGTTCTGGCTCAATAACTTTTGGTATCGGTATTCTGCTTGGGGTAAGTTCAGATGTTGCTCTTTGACCACTAATTGGTTCTGGGATTGATTCAGTTGGCGTAGTTGGTAGTTGACCGGGCTGAATCACGTTAATAATCACAGACTTAGGATTTTTTACTTCTTGCTCCAGTTTCACCAAGGGAGAGATTCCCATTAAGGCAAACATATCCTGTTCCTGGAGCGTCATTTCTACAGTCCTAATTTCCGGTGGTTCTACCACTGGTTTGACTGGCTCTGCCTTGGTAATTTTAGTGCGTTCTATTCTTTCATTCCAACCTGGTTTCCCAAGGGTAGGTGAGGGAATTTCTGGTGTTACTCCTAGTTCTGGTTCACCATCCAGGTCTAGGTCTGGCTCGTTGACAAAAGCCAGTGGATTACTACCAGTCCGCGCTTCATCTTTTCCGTTTAATCCATTGATACTACCAATCCGACTGCGACGAGTGCGGGTACGACGCTTATTATCGTTAAGTTCTTGATAACTAGGATGATTGATCAGATTGAGATTACTCAATTCCGAATCACCATCAAATGGTTCCCCAAATCCATCATAGGTTTCTCGTGGTTCTGGGATGCGGGCAGATGGCTGACGCGGTTCTCTATGAGGCAGAGGAGAAACAAAACGCTCACGCTCTGGTATTTCTGTTGGTGTAGGGAATCGGTTTTCGATTTCTCCAGGCAAACGCACGGTATGTCCTAAACCGCCACAGGTGGGGCAAGTTTCACCAAACAATTCATAAATATTTTGACCCTGACGCTTGCGAGTCAGTTCTACCAAACCTAGTTCAGTTAGTTGAGCAATCTGGGGACGAGCTTTGTCTGCTTTAAGTGCTTTATTAAAGTGTTCCAGAACTTGCAGTTGGTCGCGTCGCGATTCCATATCAATAAAATCAACGACAATCACCCCGGCGATATTTCGCAGACGCAACTGCCGAGCAATTTCTGTTGCAGCTTCGCAGTTTGTCCACAAAACTGTTTCTCTGGCTGTTGCCGATCGCGTAAAGGAACCTGAGTTAACATCAATTACTGTCAGTGCCTCAGTCGGCTGAATGATAATGTAACCTCCAGAAGGTAAGTCTACCCTTGGTTTCAGGGCTTCTCGAATGGCAGCATTGATCCGGAAATACTCTAAAATTGGCGAGCGATCGCGATGATGATCGATTAACAAACCTTGAGGTGTTTGACCTCCACTCCAGTTCTGTAAATACTGCTTGACTCGCTTCAAACCAGTACTGGAATCCACAACAATCCGATTTACATCCGCGCCGTACATATCTCGCAATACGCGCTGAATAAAATCATCGTCGCGGTTGAGCAGTGCTGGGGCGCGGGTGGAATGGGCTTCCTGCTGGATTGCCTCCCATTGCTTTTGCAGCACCTCTAAATCTTCCATAATCGCTTCTTCTGGTTTGCCTTCTGCTTCTGTACGCACAAGCAAACCCATTCCTGCCGGTTTAATCAAAATTGCTAGTGCCCGCAAGCGGTTGCGCTCGCTTTCACTTTTAATCCGTCGGGATAAATTTACGCCTCTGCCATAGGGCATTAGTACCACATAGCGTCCAGGTAAGGTGATATTACCCGTAAGCCTCGGTCCTTTTGTCCCCGTTGGCTCTTTCATTACTTGCACCAACACTTTCTGTTGTGGTGCTAATAGTTCTGTAATTGCCGCTGCTGTACGCTTTAGCTTTAATGGTCCCAAGTCGGTGACGTGAATAAAGCCATTGCGCTCTGGGTCACCAATATTGACAAAAGCCGCATCTATCCCAGGTAATACGTTTTCTACTACTCCTAAGTAGATATCACCTATTTGATGATGACCTGTAGCAACAACCAGTTCTTGTATCTGATCTTCAGAAAAAACCGCAGCAATTTGGTGCTGCTCCGCGATAATAATTTGTTTTGGCATTCAATTTCCTCAAAAATTGGCAGCACTAACAGGTCTAGAGGTTTGTTGTATCAAGTCCGGTTAATTACTTGTAAATGAAAACTTTTGCATCTCCATGTTTTTTGAGGCGATGGTACAGCTATTGTTGATACTCCGAAAAAGAATCAACTCTTTAGCCCTAGCTCAAACTTCTCTTTGCAGGGCAGTGCTAGCCTTTGGAAATGCCAAAGGCAAACAAGTCGGAGAACCCGCTGTTAGCACCTGCCTCGTTTTTGCATCAGTTTTCATTTCTGTGTGATCCCAGTTCGATATTATACCTTTTAATCCTGTAAGCCTAAAAAGACGTTACTGGTAATAACAATCGTCAAGCAATTTTGGATTTTAGATGTGTGATAGCGCAGCGTTAGCTTACCCCTCCGGGGATGCAAGCTACGCGCAGCGTCTGTTAGAGAGGAACGAGCGTCTTTTGGATTGAAACAGACCACAAGGATAACAAGCTTAAGGATTTTAGATTGATGATTTGAGATTTGTTCCACCCACAAAGGTGGGGCATGAACGACAAAACAATCCAAAATTTGTCTTGAAAAGCTTTAACCGGAGTTTTCCTCTGCTCAACGCCAGTACTCTACGACAAGCCACCCTTCGGACGTCTACGTACAAACCGCGAAACCGACCCAAGCGACTGACTCAACCTTTCGCAAAATCTAAAATTGAAAATTGCAAGTCAACCTCAGCTTCTCAGTTAAAGAGTTACTGGTACTCTTAAGAGCTTTCACACGCTTGATTATTCCAGAACGGCTGCATATTCATATTGTTTAAGCAATTAAACCAACTGTCCGTGGTTGATTTGTGATGCAATACTCTCTTTGAAAGAGAGTTCTGATTTGAAAGTACTAAATCCTGAGTCAACTTTTAACTCAGGATGTTTGATTTGAGAGTAATCTACTGAAGTCGTTAACAAAAAAAAACTACTTCTATTTTCCATTCCCCAAATTTATCCTTAGGGTTATATTCAGCAACACCAGTTGCTACTCTGCCTGAAGTTGCCCTAGCCTACGGCAAACTGCGCTTTGGCTTTGTGCGTCTGTGGGCGTCTATAAGTCGGCATAGCCGACGGCAGTTGCTTTCATTGTGAGTTCTCCAAAGGAGTACAACTCTACAAGAGTAACGCACTGGCTCCTAGGCACTACTGTGGATTAGACATTCAGCAGTTGTTTAAAAAGCATGGAGTTAGAGAACCTAACCGAGCCTGCTGTTCGTTACTGATTCACAAGTTAGCTATAGAGAGAGTGTGTGTTCTTTAATCTGCCTCAGTTTGTCTGGGATAAAATCCTAGAAGTTGCACTCTAATATCTTTGCTTTCGCCCCCTGAATGCGAGGGTAGTGAACCAGCTAATTCAATGCAGCGCCAGAAAATTTCTCTTCATCCCATTCTAACGCAACCTTGCTAAAAATCAATTCCTATGATGTGCCATGTTATGACAACTACTAGCAAATTGCCATAGAAGGATTATACCCCTAAAACTAGGCGATTGCGGTGGATGTGTAGGATTTGAAATTCTACATTAGCTACTGCCTCTAGCATAAACACGATTTGTTCGGGACGTAAGAGCCAACCATCTTGGCGATAGCTGCCTAGATAACGAATAACAGATATAGATTCTGCCATGTTACTGTGAGTTTCTGCCAATTCCAATTCAAACAAGCGATCGCGCAGATTTATTAACTGGCTTTTGCCTGACTTGGTTGTTTGCTCGTACCAGAGTTCGTCTTTGGCTTTGATGGTATCAATCCAATTTTGCCATTGTGCAGGTGTCACTTCTTTTGGTGATGCCACAGTCATCAAATACTCTGCGGCCTCCAATAGTTGGCTAGCTGCTTTCGCTTTTAAATCGATTTGCGCCACATGATATACGGGTATGTCTGTGGGCATTTCTCGAACTAGTTGCTCTTTAAAAATATCAATTTCTACTGACGATGTTAATTCAAAATCCGCAATTTCACCGCTACTTGTAGCTCCTAAAGCCAAAGCAGTGGCTAGAGAAATTCGCGGCATTGGATGAAACCCACCAGTGAAAGCAATTGGCAAGCCAGCTCGCCGCACAACTCGGTCAAACAAACGGATTAAATCGAGATGGCTTACTAAAGCCATGTTACCTTGTTTACCAAACCACACTCGTATTCGCTGTGTCCTAGCGGTGTTGGGGACAAATTCACCAACAAATTTTGGCACAGCAGGAGGTTCAATGACGATATTGTGGCCAAAATCAGTGCCACAAACGCCGCAGTGAGAACAACCTTCAAAAGAGCAGTCGGGTACAATTGTAGCTGCTAGAGCGCGTTCCAAGTCTTCTTTGAGCCACTTTTTGTCAATGCCAGTATCAATATGATCCCAAGGTAGGGGAGTGTCGAGGGAGTGGAGAGTGGCGAGTGGAGAGTGCTGAGTCCTAAGTGCTGTTAGCGGATAGCTATGCTTTAGCCCGTCCTGAGGTAGGAATTCTCCCGTCTGTCCCTCTGCCCCTATGCTCCTCTGCTCTTGTGGGTGAAACAGATTCCACTCCCCGTTTTCGATTTGGCGGTATTTCCAATCTAGACCGGCTTGGGCGATTGCATCTCCCCAAGCAGTAAAAGCTCGATCTAAATTGTCATACCAGGAATCCATACCTGCACCTAATTCCCAGGCGCGGCGCACTACTTTCCCCAAACTGCGATCGCCCCGCCCAATAAAATCTTCCATTGCCGAAATCCGGACATCGGTAAAATTTGCCTTTGCTCCCTTTATCCGGCGGAATTCTTGCCGCAACAGGTTTTGTTTGCGCTGGAATTCACTGCTAGACACTGAGTGCCACTGAAATGGTGTATGCGGCTTGGGGGTAAAGTTAGATATTGTCAAATTAAAGTTTAGGGGTTTTCTGCCTTTGCCCCGACACTCGCGCTGTAGCCAACTTACTGTTTCAGCAATGCCCAAGACATCAGCATCTGTCTCACCTGGCAAGCCAATCATAAAATATAGCTTAATTTTATCCCAGCCTTGCTCCCAAGCAGTTTTCACTCCCCGCAACAGTTCTTCATTTGTCAAACCCTTATTTACGATGTCTCGCATCCGCTGAGTTCCAGCTTCTGGAGCAAAGGTCAATCCACTTTGCCGGATACCTCCAAGGATATTGGCAATATTTTCATCAAATCTATCTACCCGCTGGCTGGGTAGAGTCAGAGAAATGTTTTCATTTTTTAAGCGATTTTTAATTTCCATCCCCACCGCTGGTAGGGATAAATAATCAGAACAACTCAAGGAAAGCAGGGAAAACTCATTGTAACCGGTTGCCCGCATACCTTGTTCAATTGCTTCTACCACTTTATCTGGTTCTACATCCCGTGCTGGTCGAGTCAGCATTCCTGGTTGACAGAACCGACACCCACGAGTGCAACCACGCCGAATTTCAATGGTCAATCGGTCATGTACTGTTTCTACGTAGGGAACTAGCCCAATGGAATATGCTGGGATGGGAGTTGCAACTCTTCGCAGAATTCGTTTTGGCACGTCTGGCCGCAGGGGATGAACTGAGCCATCGTCTGCCATCTTGTAAAACTGCGGCACATATACGCCTGGTATCTGTGCCAAGTCTAGTAACAATTCTTCCCGACTCAAAAGAGCTTGTTTGCCTTCTTCCAACACCAAACCAATTTCTGGTAGTAGTTCTTCTCCATCTCCAAGAGCGAAAAAGTCGAAGAAGTCAGCGTAAGGCTCAGGATTTGATGTGGCTGTCTGTCCCCCAGCAAAAATTAATGGGTAAGGAGAGGACGCGGCGACGCGGGGATGGGGAGACGCGGTGATATTTTCTTTATTCTCCCTGTCTCCGTGTCCTCGCGTCTTTGCGTCTCTTCTCTCTTGCCATGTTAAAGGAATTCCCGCCAAATCCAACATTTCTAGGATATTAGTTGCACCCAGTTCGTAACTGAGGCTAAAGCCTAAAATATCGAATTCTGTGAGCCATCGCTTTGACTCTACTGCAAATAACGGTGTATTAGTTTCCCGTAGTTTGGCTGATAGATCTTGCCCTGGTAAGTAGGCGCGATCGCACAATTGGTTCTTTTGGGCATTCAAAATGTTATATAAAATGATGTGCCCTAAATTCGATGCACCGACTTCATAGACTTCTGGATAGGTTAAGACCCAGCGTATTGTTGTCGTATCCCAAGGTTTGTGTATTGCTAAGCGCTCGTTACCCAAGTAACGCCCTGGTTTTAAAATATCCGATGTTATTAGCTTTTCAACTGCAACAGCCACTATGCTATCTTCGAGCTACCTTAATTACAGTTACTAAAACCCAACCTTAGCATCGAATCAGGCCTTTCAACAAAATTTATCGTTGCAACTTATAACTCCTTTACATAAAGTCCGCTCCTCACTTGAACTTTGCTTGTTTTACATAACTTTTATATAAATTTATGTTGCAGACAAGTCAGCTTCATTTTCTAAAATTTCAAAAACTCTATCGAGTTGCGTCAGTTCAAAAATAATTTTAACTGAGGGAGCAATATTGCAAAGTCGGAAACTCCTCTCTAAGCTAACAGCCAGTTTATGTGCAGATAACAATGCCATCAGCCCTGCGCTGTCCAAGGATTCTACTGAGGCTAGATCTACTACCAAGATGGAAATATCATTTTTTGTTAGCCCTGTGGTCAGATCTCGTTCAAATTCCAAGGCGTTTGCAGCATTCAAACAGCCTTGTGGTTGAATAACCGCAATTTTGGGATACTGAAGCACTGCTTGCATGGTTACATCCTAATGAGAGTTATTGAAGCGTCAAGGTAAGAATTATTTGAACATAAACTTTTTTTTGTTGCATCGACCATATGTCTTAGGTTTCTTTGCTGAATCTTTATTGCTTTAGTATCTCTGTTTAAAGATTGTCATAATTCCTGTTTAAAATGTGTTCATATATACTTTTTTTTTATCTCAGTTCAAAAACAATCAACATAGACAGGACTAGAACAGAGAAATTATCCGTAACTTTCCTGAGGAAACTTGCCTAGTCTATAACTTAAGCTAATTTAGCCAAGTCTTAACAGTAAGTTAAATCTCACACTTTACTGTTACTGATGATATTAGGCAAAATCACAGCAATTATTTATCTAGCTAATTTAAATTGTGATCTATATCACTAATCAAGTAGTATTTGATCGCTTTTTATACTTAGATTTATCTGGAATAATTAATATCATAATAGAGTTGGGTTATTACTTATGAGAACTAGGTACGCTATTCGTAAATTGGTAGAAAAAGCTCTTGATATTAAAAAATTAACTCCTGAGATAGAAAATGAAATCAACTCGGAATTAACACAACTAGGTTACATTTCTGACGTGGACTACGAAGCTTTAGAATTATTAATGGCAGAGATGGATGCTGGTCGAATTCAGTTGGTTTCTAGCCTGGGATACTAATCCTCAGTCTTTGGACATAGAAGTTTCTAGCTTATTAAATGAATTTAATAAAGACTAGAGCAATCAAACTTTAAAATAGCTATAGTTCCTCCTGCATCGGTAAGGAAGAGAAAAAATAATTTACTACAGATGAACAATAGCTCCTTGTAGGTTAGCACGGATAGCTATGCTAATCTAACCGCTTACTTTATTCAAAGACAGCGTGGGTAACAAAGGGGCGATATCATTACTTTTATTTTTCTATGAGATTAATTATTTAAATCCTAAGGTGGCGTAAACTGTGCTAATGACCATCTACATTGTGCATTCCTCATAAATCGCCATGCAGTTCGCTAAACGCCTAGAAAAAATTCCTCCCTATCTGTTTGCTGAAATTGTCCAGAAGCAAAATGAACTCGTTGCTAAGGGAGTTGATATCATCAATATGGGTATTGGCGATCCAGATAAACCGACTCCTACTCATATTCTTCAGGTAATGCATGAGGCGATTGAGAATGCTTCAATGCACAATTATCCACCTTACCAAGGTACGAAAGAATTCCGAGAGACAGCGGCTAAGTGGATGGAAAATCGGTTTGGAGTCAAGGGGTTGAACCCTTATACAGAAATTGTTTCTTCAATTGGTTCTAAAGAAGCAATTCATAATACTTTCTTAGCTTTTGTGGAACCAGGGGACTATACATTAATACCAGATCCTGGTTATCCTGTGTATCGGACTTCCACAATCTTCGCTGGTGGTGAGTCTTTTACTATGCCTTTGAAGGCAGAAAACGGTTTTTTGCCTGATTTGAGTAGCATACCCGAAGAAGTAGCTCACAAGGCAAAGCTGTTGTGGATTAATTATCCTAATAATCCCACTGGGGCGTTGGCAACACTAGAGTTTTTTGAAGAATTGGTAGCTTTCTGCAAGCAATATGATATTTTGTTGTGCCACGATCACGCTTACTCAGAAATGGCATACGATGGCTACAAACCGCCTAGTGTACTGCAAGTTCCAGGTGCGAAAGATGTGGCTATCGAATTTCACAGTCTGTCTAAGTCATACAATATGACTGGTTGGCGAGTGGGTTTTGTTGTTGGTAATGCTTTGGGTATTCAAGGCTTAGCGCAGGTAAAAAGTAACGTTGATTCCGGGGTGTTTAAGGCAATTCAACAAGCAGCGATCGCAGCTTATTCTAATACCACAGAGGCAGAACTTCAAGCCATCATATCGGTTTACCAAAATCGCCGTGACATTATCATCAATGGACTACAATCTCTAGGTTGGCCAATTCAGCCTCCTAAAGCTACCCTTTACGTCTGGACACCTATTCCTCAAGGATATTCCTCAATAGAATTTGTGAATTTGCTACTTGACAAATGTGGCATTGTTGTACCTCCTGGCAGTGGTTATGGTGTATGTGGAGAAGGCTTTTTCCGAATTGCTTTAACTATCTCTGATGAAAGATTGCAAGAAGGAATTCAACGGATGAGAGATGCTGGTATTCGTTATGTGTAACTGGGGAATGGGGACTAGGGACTGGGGACAGGGGGAGATGCGGTTCGGCTCGGCTCACCTACTGGGGGATGAGAGAGTGAGGGAGTAGAATTAATAATTAATGCCCCAATCCCTAATCCCCAATCTCCAGTCCCTATTGATATGCTTGCCAAAGTTGGTGAATAAACTGATTGAGTTGCTGTTTGGCAGCTGAGTCAAGCTCAGTTTTTGGTTGTTTTGCTAAAACTTGGCTCAATAAGGTAATTACTTCTGTATCTAAAGCTGGTTGAAATAAATCGGCAGGCCAAAGTAAATCAGATGCATCGCGTAAATCGGTAACCAGGGGGGATTCTTCAATAAAGGTGACCATTAATAAAGGACGCACCCAGCACAACTGGCGAGAAACTACAAATTGAATGACTTCTGCATATAGATTCCTCTCACCATGCTTTAAAGACACTATTTGTCCCGGTTGCAGAAAATCTAGGTTCATCTCCATCATTAAGACAGTTGTGGTAGTGACAAAGATTGTTTTGTAAGTTTTTGAATTTAAAAGTGAGAATGCGCTCCTTTTAAAAGAAGCTTCTGTAACATTAGGGTAGCACTCTCACGGCAACGATGTCTTAGAGATATTGCTTATCAGTGCCTACGCAAAACTAATAGGACTAATCCCCAACAGCAAAGGGTTTTCCTCGCATAGTATCTCGACGAAATACTATAGAATAGGTAAACAACTGTTAAGCGATCGCTAAACAGAGGCTTTGTTGTAGTGAATTAACGATTAAAGAGCAAAGAGCAGTGTCAGTTGAAACCATTGAAAAGCGTTCTACGTCCCGCAAGCTCGCGCCTCGCTATCGCGTTTTGCTCCATAACGATGACTACAACTCTATGGAGTACGTGGTACAGGTACTAATAACCACTGTGCCGAGTCTTACCCAACCCCAGGCTGTTAGCATCATGATGGAAGCCCATACTAATGGAATGGCTTTAGTCATTACTTGCGCTCAGGAACATGCTGAGTTCTATTGCGAAACATTGAAAAGTCACGGTTTAAGTAGCACGATTGAACCTGATGAATAGTCATTAGTCATTGGTCATTGGTCATTTGCGATTGGTGACTTAATTGGTATGAAAAAAAACCTTGTCCGTTTAGCCGAACGCCCTGCCCCTATTAGGCTGGGTTATTTTATTGGGATTTTATTGCTGCTATGGTTGCCCTTAGCTACACCAATTTACTTACTAGTGAATGATTCAAATTTAGTAAGTATATTGACAATTGTATTATTATATGCGTTGTTTATTATTCTCTTGAGGCTGTGGGGTAAGCGTGTCTATCAGCAGCCTCAAATTCTCCGACATTATGGCTTAGAACTCACGCGGCAAAACGGTGTGGATTTAATGCGTGGTTTGGCTATGGGCATAATTAATACTTTGATACTTTTTGGGGTACAGAGTTTGTTGGGTTGGTTGGTGTGGCAACAACCAAAAGTTTTCTTGGTGAAAGTGATTTTAGAGGGTTTAATTGTCGCTTTGGGTGTTGGCTTTGCTGAGGAATTGTTATTCCGAGGTTGGTTGCTAGATGAATTACAACGAGACTACAGTCAGCCTGTAGCACTGTGGACAGATGCAATTACATTTGCAACATTGCACTTTATCAAGCCGCTGGCAGTAATTATTCAGACATTGCCGCAATTTCCTGCTTTAGTATTGCTGGGGTTAACGCAGGTATGGGGAAAGCGCTGGCGTAGGGGACGCTTAGGTTTTCCAATTGGTTTGCATGGTGGTTTAGTCTGGGGTTACTACATTATTAATGTAGGGAAATTAGTCAAATATTCTGGTCAAGTTCCTGATTGGGTGACTGGTGTGAATAATAATCCTTTACAAGGACTGATGGGAGTATTTTTGATGAGTATACTGGCGTTTTTGATATGGGGGCAATCTCGGCGATCGCCTGTCTGATAATATGAGCATTACTAAATTGTTTATATAATGATGCATACTAATCGCAGTATATTATGAGCTTCACTTTAGCTAACTTTCAAGTTGGCAATATCATCGCTGGAAAAATTATTAAGCTGGAACCTACAGGTGTTGTAGTTGATTTTAATAAAGATAAACTAGCTTTTGTACGATTAATAGAGCTATCATTCGCTGAGATTCAGACCCAGAAGAAGCCCTGCAACTAAATGAAATTCGATAATTTTTGGTTGTAGGAAATTACAATGGTGAACACGATATTTTCTTCTCCAATTGTTCGCCTGAGACACTGAAAGATAGCGATCGCTTGTACGACGTTACATAATTCTAATAATCTTTGCAACACATACAGCAGATTGCAGGGGCGCACAACTAGCTGTGCGCCCCTACCCACTGTATTTGTCACATTCTTTTTTCAAATTGCTATTACGCTCGCGTTTCAACCACTGTACCCACCAAACAAGCCTTATCCAAATTAACGCCGCTTAAATTCGCCCCCTCTAACTCTGCACACAGCAAATTCGCCCCTGTAAAATTCGCCCCTGCCAAATTCGCGCCCCGCAAGTCAGCTTCCTCTAGGTTTGCTTCACTCAATAATGCCCCTTGCAAATCAGCGCGACTCAAGTCTGCACCTTTGAGATTTGCCCCAGTCAGATTGGCACCACGTAAGTCAGCACCGCGCAAGTCTACACCTTGGAGGTTGACATTCATCAAATTCGCACCACTGACGAAAGCACCCGCCAAGGATACATCGCTGAGTCTGGCTCCCATTAAGTTAGCACCCCGCAGATTACTACCTCGCAAGTCAGCCCCTGTTAAATCTGCTTGCATCAGGTTTGCTCCCATAAGGTTTGCCCGCAAGTCAGTTCCTTGCAGGTTCGCCCCCATTAAATTCGCTCCTTCTAAGTGCCCACCTTCGAGTTTGGAAGCAGCGAAATTAGCGCCGACAAGGATAGCACCAGCAAGATTAATTCGGCTTAAATCGAGCCGAGAAAGTTCCTCGTCTTCTAAATTTGCACCTGGAAGTTGTTTGAGTTTTCCTAATTTGATAGCTTCAATATTCATTTGTAGTAAGTACCAATCTCTTCACTTGTCTTGCTGTGGCTATCCCATTGGGAATCAAGTAGCCAAACGCCGCTGCTAACTTTGGGTGTCATTATGGGCAAGTCGAGTCCCTGTTGTAAACCCATAACTAATAAAGCTAGGGTATCTACAAGTTTAGGATCGAAGCGGGTGGATTGTTGCTGTCTGCACTCATCTAAAGCTTGAGTAAATATTTCTTGCCGACTCTGATTTGAGGATTTTCGCTGATTTACTCGCCACTGAAAGTCTGCCAATAATGCCAAAATTCTCGACTCTAGGGGAATTTCATCTCCGGCTAAACCTGCTGGCTCTCCTGTGCCATTCCACCACTCGGTTTGGTGAGTAATAATTTGGGCAACTGCTCGCAGTCGCGGCATGGTTCGCAATACTTGTGTTCCTGGTATTAAAGGACAACAGGGGGCATCTTCTTGAGAACGTGTGGATATTTTATCAGAAGTGAGAACGCTTTCTGCTTTTTGTAATGGATCTATGCGATGTAATAAAGCTGCTAGCCGCAATCTCTTAATCTGCCATGCAGGAAGATCTAAAAGCTGGGCGATCGCTTCGGCAAGTACTACTACTTCGGCAGCTGCCATTGGATTGTTGACATCTGCTATATCCAGCAGTTGCGCCATCCTCAAAAATGCCTGAATTTCGTTAGAAACCAAGTTCCGATCTAGGGTTTGTTGGCTAAGGGCTGTGGGAATGGATAAATTGTCTTGCCCAGTCTGGAGATAATCAACTACACGGGAGACAACTGCACCTAAATTTTCTAATCTGGCAGTAGATGGAACGATCGCCTTTTTATCGGCAATGAGTTTATTTGCTAGTTCTTGGTTATATTTGCTGATGTGAGCGATCGCTATTTCTGCTGTCTCTTGGACTAACTCTGGCTCAAATGTCCACAAACCGTAGAATTTGCGCTCTAAGTCTGATGTAGGTATTCCACTGCTGCCATAATCAGCGGCCGATAGTTCTTGACAAATTACCATTGCTGTGTAATTTGGCGACAAAATAATTAAGTGCCATTCTTGCGCCACCGGATCGGCTGTGTCTAATGGTACTAAGTCTACATTGGGTAGAAGGCTTGTAGGATGTTCGGCAAAGCCAGCATCAGATGCAGCCATGATAGCAATTTCGCGGCTGCGCTGGGCGATGTCTGCATATCGTTGAGCTTCTTGCAGATACCATTTACCCTGTTGGAAGGCTGTGATGACTAAAGGTTTATCGTCGTCTGCTAGGATATGGTCTTCTAAGGCATGGCAGAGAGATACTAGGGTATTTTTGTAGTACACTCCGAATCGAATTGGCCTGGTGCTGTGGCGATGGGCTGTTTCCAGCTGTTGTAGAATTGAACCTTCTAACATGAGTTTGGGATTTTATGAAAACGAACCGCAACAGAGAAGTTTGAGGGGCGGCTTCCGCCGTAGACGCCTGGAGGGCGGCTTGTCAAAAACATCAAAACTTCTCCTAAAAGAGACGCTACGCGTAGCTTGCTTCCCCGTAGGGGTACGGTGGGGGCTGAGGACGCTGAGGAAGAGAGGAGGAGAAATTCAAAATTTTGAACATCCCCAGATTCTTGTGTTTTCTAGGATACACCTGCTAGCTGCTTTTCTTTCCTCTCTATTGGTGAAGAAAGTGCTGCTTCTAAGTCGGCACAACCGAGTTTTTCTTCTAAGATATTCATGACTTCGCGTCCGAAATCGTTGGGATTTTGTCGCCAAGCTTGTAAACAAACTTCCCCAAAGAATGAACCAAGGGGTTCGGGATTCCAAAGCAGTTTTTTGGCTGTCCACGGCATCAAGCTCATTGGATTATATCCTGGTTTGAGGATGCCTTCTTTGAGGGCATATTCTTCTAAGTGGGTATGGGGTTGTAGTCCAATAAAGAAGATGGCAGGTTCGACTTTATCAGCGCCAAAAATTCGTTCTAGTTCCCGATGGTAGGCGATGGTTTGGCGGATAGTTTCGGGACGTTCGTCAATGACGTTAAAGGAATAGTTGACAGAAACTAAGTCGTTAAAACCAGCGGCTTTTAAGTCACGACAGTTTTGTAAGACAGTTCGGAGGTTGTAACCCATCCGCATTTTCCGCACGAGTTCTTGAGAACCACTGGTAATGCCGATTTCAAAGTAGTTCATCCCGGTTTTCGCCATCAACTCACACAATTGAGGTGTCAAATTGTCGGCTCGAATGTAAGCTGCCCAATGGATATCTGTCATACCAGAATCGACGATCTTTTGCAATAGTTCTATTGCATCGTCGATAAATTTACGTGCTGGGATGAATTGGGCATCAGTAAACCAGAAGTTGCGAATGCCGCGATCGTATAATTGGCGCATCTCGGCAACTACTTCATCTGCTGGATTGATGCGTACTTGCTTGCCTTCAACAACTGTATAAACGCAATAGCAACAATTGTGAGGACAACCACGCTTAGTTTGTACACCTATATAAAAGTCTTCTTCTTGCAGATAATAGTTAAATTCCGGCCAGATGCTTTCGATATAGTCGTAGTTGCAAGCTGTTTTTTCTAGGGGAGTAGGTTGTTCGTGAATTAGCCGTTTTCGTGGTTGAGTTTCTCCCACAACATAACAGCGTTCATCTCGAAACTCTCTGCCACCTAAAAGTTTTTCCAGCAGAGTTTCCCCTTCACCTACAGAAATAATTGTCCCTTGGGGTAAGCTTTTACCCAGTTGTTCGTAAAATACGCTGACTGCACCACCACCTACAACTGTACGGGCGTGAGAATTATATTTTTGGGCACGCTTTAAACCGCGTTTGATTAAGCCCTGGTTACGCCACAACTCTACATAGTAAGCGATGAAGATTCGCAAACCCCCCAATCCTCCGCGTAGTTTTAATAGGGGATTCTTGGCGTAGTAAAATTCAAAGGCGTTTTGTAACGGGTTACCGCCACGTCCACCAACTGGGGCATAAATTTGAATATCCCGCCAAGAAAATACTAGTAGTGTAGGTTTAAATTCATCGATACACCGATCCAAAGCCGAGTTGTAGTCTAAAGGTGGTATTGTTCCCAAATCAAAGATGCGCTGTTCGATGTTGGGAAATTGCTTATGGACGTGATCGCTAAGGTAGACAACCCCAATGGGAAAGATGGGGTTACAGGGAAGGCGAACGTAAAGAATTCGATTTTCCATTATGGGTGTTTTGACTGCCATCTTGCCAATGTTGGGGGAAACTAGAAAAACTTCAGTTTTAAAGGGTGTTTTTGTTTTGGTTGTTTTTATCTATCACAATGTTGCTTGACATTGAAGCCGATTATTGGTAAGTAACAACTTTTTGTTCCCAATTGTAGGAATCAATAAAGTTACTTTGCACACTAAATGCATATGACTGAGAGACATTTATGAAGATATTTTTCATATAGCTTTACGATAACATTGAGTTTATTCATTAAGCGACCATCTAAGCGTATTAATCTTGGGATAGATAAAACAGCAAAACTGACTTGTTCACTAAGTCAAAAGCAAGGGGATCATCCTCAGATTAATGTCCTAGTTATCTTTCCTCAGCGAATTAAAGCTTTTATACTCAGGGAAAATATTTAAAACTTTTATTTATAGTGTATAATTGCCAAAAAGGCATAAATAATTACAAAATTTTCATAACCATAAATAATTCTTTAGATAGAAATAATTTACAAATACTCAGTTGGTATTCACAGTTACAGCAACTGGGGATCACTCGGTGCTAGGCTTGGGAAGTGTAATGTAAAATTGTGGCGTAAAGCTCCTCAGCAGTTATGGCTCAAATTTTAGATCCTCTACCACCTGAGCAATCGGGGAAAATTCTCTGCTGCTACATTAATGCCACGAGCAAAATACAGGTAGCTCGCATCTCTAATATTCCCAATTGGTATTTTGAAAGGGTTGTTTTTCCAGGGCAACGCCTAGTGTTTGAAGCTCCGCGAAAAGCTCAATTGGAGATTCATACGGGTATGATGGCAAGTGCAATTTTATCGGATAATATTCCGTGCGATCGCCTGATGCTCGATGACCCTAGCAATTATGAGTTAGATACAGACTCATCATTTGGAAAAGAACCTATAGATACCACAGCAATGGTGCAGCAACTTAATACAAAGACCGGAGATAGTATAAAACCCTTACAAATCGCTGGTTTAGCAGCTGTTGATTAAAAAAACAATTTGGCTCAATTTCTGGGTTGCTGAATTCAGCAGCCTTTTTTATTTATTAGGTAAACAGATTTAAACCAATTCTCGATCAACTCTTACCCAAGCTTAATGCCTATCTCAAATCCATAGGAAACAGGGAATAGGGAGATGGGGAGGTGTGGGGAGCGTGGGGAAAAAGGGGGGGAAAGATTTCTTCCCTATCCTCCCACACCTCCCACCCCTCCCACACTTCCTGCTTGCCCCATGCCCTATGCCCCCCTCTCATTTACAATCATTGTTATGAATCTGCCTTCATTTTTTTGGTTGTGGAAAATCGCCGCCTGGTCGATGGGGTTGTCCCTGCTGGCATACCTGATGTTAGCAGTCACCGGCGTTTGGATGTTTCGGGCAAGAACTTCGCAGCAGTTTCCCTTTATTCCGTTATTCATGGGCGGAAATAGGGGAGTGCGATCGCTGCACTATCTAATGGGCATTAGCATGGTAAGTTTAGTGCTACTATTGCTGGCGATCGGCATTGTTGGCACTTTGGGTCACTTTGGTTCTCTAGGACACTCGTCACATTTGCCGGCGGGATTGATTGTAGTAGCCTTGGTTTTACTGTCTGCTTTCAGTGCAACCCAAATTAATGCCAGACGACCTTGGGCTAGACCTTTACATATCGGCGTCAATATTATTTTATTTCTAGGATTTGCCTGGGTATCCATTACTGGCTGGAGTGTCGTCCAAAAGTATTTACCTTAGAGGATGTTTGAAAAGTATTGGGGGAATAGAATTCGCTACTACACAAAGCTTAGTCCACAAAGGTGGACTAACACAAAATCAATGTTTTCAAACCCACGTAGGTGGGTTTCGTCTGTGTAGCCGCGATTTACAATCGCCCGGTTAGTAATAATTTAGATTTTTCAAACAACCTCTTAGACGAGGTAAGACGAAAAGCTATTCTACAATGAAGAAAAGCATTGTAATTGAGCCGTGACAGCAAATTCAGCCAATACTTCAGCTTCTATTTTTCACCTCTCTCCTTTGATTCGGATAACGCTACTGAGTCTATACATAGCACTCACAGTTCCATTACCCTTCTTATCGCAGGTAACAGCCGCACCAGTACCCCCAGCATTATTGTGGCTAGGGATTAGCATCGGTTTAGTTGCTCTGTACGCGGTGTTGACAGAACAAGTAATAGTAGATGAACAAGGCATTCAGGTTACTTACCCCCGTTGGGTGCCCCGCTTTTTTCGTAAAGGCTGGTTTTTAACTTGGTCAGAAGTCAAAGAGTTAAAACCTCGCAGTACTGGCCAAGGAGGTCTAGTTTATTATTTCCTCAGCCAAGATGGAAAAGCTTATTTACTACCAATGCGTGTAGCTGGATTTGCCCGTTTAGTGCAGATTGTCCAAGCAAAGACGAAGATTGACACTACAGATGTTCGTCCTTTAGCACAACCGTGGATGTATGCGATTTTACTAGGTTTCACACTGTTGTTACTGTTGGTCGATGCCTGGGCGATCGCTACAGCCTTAACTACCAGACAATTAACATAAAATTGGGAATGGGACATTGGATATTTCTCACCATCTCCCCATTCCCCTTGAATACAGCAAAAGCCACACTCAGGCTAGAACAAGTTAATCTGTTTACAAAGCTGAAAACCCAACTTTCAGGGAATCAGCAGGGATATCCCATATTGCAGGATATCTCCTTTGAGGTATTCCAAGGCGATGGCCTCGCCAACGCCTGCGGCGAACGCATTGGCATTGTAGGTCCAGTGGGTGCTGGTAAAACTTCGTTACTACGCCTCCTCAACCGCCTTATTGAACCCACTAGCGGCAAAATCTATCTAGAAAATCAAGAGTATCGCCAAATTCCCGTCATCCAGCTACGTCAGATGATGACACTTGTATTGCAAGAACCAAAGCTGTTAGGGATGACAGTTGGGCAAGCTTTAGCTTATCCTTTAGTTTTGCGTGGTTTGTCTAAACAAATAATTCAGGAACGAGTCAGTTACTGGACAGAACAACTTCACATTCCCAATGAATGGTTAGGTCGAACAGAGTTGCAACTTTCTGCGGGACAACGACAATTAGTAGCGATCGCACGTGCTTTACTCATCCAACCTAAAATTTTATTATTAGACGAGCCAACCTCTGACCTAGATGCTGGTACAGCTTCCCATCTAATACAAGTCTTAATTCAGTTGAGTCAAACTCATCAAACTACAATTTTGATGGTAAATCACCAACTGGACTTAGCTCAGATGTTTTGTACTCGATTATTGCACCTACAGCAAGGTCATTTATCGGTAAATCAAAGAGTTTCTGAAATAAACTGGGATGAATTACGAAAAACCTTGATTAAAGCGCAATCTCAAGACGATTTTGAATGTTAGATTTTGGGCATTGAGAGGTATGGGAGGAGGGAGGAGCATAAATTCTCTTTCTCCCCACACTTCCCAGTCCCCAGCAATGCACTGACTTGTACTGAGCGACCTGTCCTGAGCGGCTTGTGCTGAGCAGAGCCGTTGGCGCAGCCTCTCGTAGAGAAGGAAGTCGAAGTAGCTTGTCGAAGTGTCCTCAGTCCCCAGTCCCCACTCTTGATCACACTTGACTACTACTAAGTGTTGAACGTTGATTACTAAATCTCTCTCTAGTTAACTTTGTTTGTGACTGTGGAATATTAGTATTCAAAATTTCCATGTTAAAACGGTATCCCACATTGCGGATAGTTTGAATCAAGCTAGGTTGTCGGGGATCGAGTTCAACCTTTTTTCGCAGCGACAAAACGTGAGTATCAATGGTACGAGGGTTATCGATGGCATCAGGCCAAGCACGACGCAGCAATTCCGACCTACTTAGAGGCACTCCCCCAGCTTGTGCTAAAACGTATAGTAAACTGAATTCCTGAGGCGTTAAGTCAATGAACTCTCCCTGGAAGCGAACGCGGCGCTGAACTAAATCGATTTGCAAAGTACCATAATCCAAATATGCTGGTGCAGTCGGTGTGCGCTTACGGCGAATCAGTGCCTCTACCCGTGCCAAAAACTCTTGCATCCCAAAAGGTTTGCTCAAGTAATCATCTGCACCCGCCTTTAAACCTGCAACAATATCAGCTTCACTATTGCGGGCAGATAGCATTAAGATTAAAGGCTGTTGCTGACGATGCAACCAACGACAAAATTCAATGCCGTCACCGTCAGGAAGATCTGCATCTAAAACCACAAGTGTTGGTTGATGGCTTAAAAATACTTCCCTTGCTTGATAAATACTGGCAGCTTGATGCACCCGGTATTCCAGTTGTTGCAAGTGCCAACCTAGCAACGACCTTAGATGGGGATTCCCTTCAATGATTTCTATACAAACCGAACCCACGGTGGCAAGACCCCTTAGCGTCGATGACTTTCAAAGTAACAAGCCCATGTCTAAGGTTTTGTAGCCTTTGTTACTTCAACTGCTATTAGCTTTACATTTCCTCATAAAAAAAGTGCCAATATCTTTAATTTGTCCTTTCCAAGAGGGGATTAGAAATATTCTTAAATTTTTGTTAAACTTATAAAAAGAGTTATCGAACTTATCAAAAGTTCTTCTAGCTTAAATATTCTGTTTCTTGATGGCTATGATATCCAACAACCATAAACTAAGCAGCTAATTGTTAAGAAAATAGCTTTCCACTCTGATGGAAAAGTGATTCTTGATGAAGAGATTAGTGCTTACATCCATGAATATAACACTAATAAAATCGCCTTGCTGCGAGACAAAATCATAAAAATACCTTAGCAGATAAGTAAAATAGGTGTTTTCTGGAATACGATTGAAGTAGTTTGTAGCTACTAGGAGAGTGCTAACCGAAGGACATATGTTTACTTTTAATTGATCCCAAAGTGAAATTACACTTCACATTTGAGCGTGAATCATTTACAATTCTCATTCCAAAGACATTAATACAGCAGTTATGCTCCAAGACACACAAACTATCCGCTATTACCAAAGACTCACTGACGCCTTCGTCGAGTTATGGAATCGCGGTTATCGTATGGATGATATGCGGATGTATTTGGATGGATATCTAGCCGCACTGCGACATGGTAACACCATTGAACCCTTTCTGATTCATCGTTTAGAAGAGGAAGCCAGCCGCTACTTGTACGATGCATCGAATTTTGCAGTGCCGCAACCAGAGCCACAGCCCGATTACTACTAATACCATTTGCTTGGTCATTGATAGTAACCGTAAATCAACGCAGATAATTATAGCACATTATTTGTATTGGTCAACGGGTTGTCGTGGTGTGAGATTTTGGAGATATTGTGTTGATAAAATTTATCCCCTCAGCCTTGTATTGGTCTTGCCAATATGACTGAGGGGATTTTTGGCTTTGGGGACTGGGAAGTGTGGGGAGAAAGATAATTTATGTTTTTCCCTTCTCCCACACCTCGCACACCTCTCAATGCCCAATTCCCAGTCTTGGGCATACGGTTTGCTGTGAACAGAGAGTTACGAAGCGATTGCTACTTCTACCTTTTGCTGCAATTCACCTTGTTGGTAGAGTTCAATCATAATGTCGGAACCGCCAACGAATTCACCATCGATATACACTTGGGGAAATGTCTGCCAGTTAGAGTATTCTTTAATTCCCTGACGGATTTCATCGTCTGCTAGAACGTTAATCGCCTCGTAAGGAACTGCTAAACTGTTCAGAATTTGGACAACATTGTTAGAGAAACCACATTGGGGCATTAATTTAGTTCCCTTAATGAAAACCAAAATCTTGTTGTCTTGTACCAATTTATCAATTTTCTCTTTGAGTTCTGGTGTCATGGTATTTATGTTTCCTATGTTGTATTGAACAATCAGCAATTAGGAGTAAAAAGTAAAAAATTTATCACTCCTAACACCTGTACATGCGCGATTAATCGCCTTGTAGAAACGCAATTAATCGCGTCTCTACTCATAACTCCTGACTTTATATTTACGAAGCTGATTTTGCTTGCCAAGCCTCAGGAGTATATGTTTTTAGAGACAAAGCGTGAATCGCTTGAGTTGATATAGCTTGTTGCAACGCACCATAAATTAATTGGTGTTGTTGCACTAGTCCTTTACCTGCAAAGTGCGATGAAACGACTGTGACCTGATAGTGGTCATTACCACCAGTCAAGTCTTGCACCTGAATTTGGGCGTCTGGCAGTTCCGCCTTGATCATTGCCTCAACCTGCTGCGGACTAATCATCGCAATTCCTGAAAAAACCTACTTCTCTATTATTAGCAGATATAGAGTGAATGCCTATGCCAACTTTAGGTTTTGGCAAGGCTGAGATGGGGAGTGGGGAGTGGGGAGTGGGGAATGGGAGAAATTATTTGTAGTTACCAACACCTAATCCCTTGTTCTATTGATTGCGAAATCTCACCTGATTACAGAGTGTAGGTAAAATCTTGGACTAACATACCGGGAACTAAACTACCTCCGAGTTGACGACTTTCGTATGTTCCGACTTCGGGAATAAATTCTTGAAAAGTGGTCAAATCTATGAGGTTTTCTCCCCAAAAGCGATAGAGACTTTCGTCAAAACGCAAGTTTTCAATGGGGGCGATAATTTCTCCATTTTCCACCCAAAAACAAGCATAACGGGTCATACCTGTGATTCTACCAGTTTGGCGATCGCTCCAATTCAAGTAATGCAAATTTGATACATATAATCCTGTATCTAAACTTGGAAGAATTTGCTCAAATACTAAATTACCTGAACTCACTTCTGGCGAGCGTAATGTCTCTGAAGCATTCGCACCATTAGCAATTTTCCCATATTCCTTAGCAGTACGAGAATTCACCAGAGTATTTACCAAGTATCCTTTTTCGATGACAGGGAACTCCAGTGCTGCTATTTCTCCCAATTCATTAAATCGTGGTACTAATCCCCTTTGAAAGTTTTCTTTTAACCTGAATTTTGGAGAAAGTTGTTTTTCTTGACGCCTTAGGGCAGCTAAAGAACTGTTTCCTTGTTGGATATCAGCTTCGCTTACAGATCCCCAAGAAAGCATCATTAATAAATCTGCAAGAGCAGCAGGGGCAAAATAAGTTTTGTATTGTCCTCGTTGTAATTCTTTGGCTGGACGGGAAAGTAGTTCTAGTTGCTTTTTAGCTTCGTTGATTTTGGCTATATATGCAGCTTTATCCCAATCACTACCTGCAAATGTACCTTTAACTGCTTGCCCAGATGTAATAAATAGAGAATAATCTAAGGTAAAAGTATCAGTAGCAAACCAGTGTTTTTGTCCGCTAGAATCACCATAACCTTTAACTACAAATCCCCCAGCATATATCCCAGTAAAATCTAGTTCGGAAACTAGTTCTAAGATAGTTGCTACTACTGCTTCTTCTGGCAATAAATTTCCAGAATGTATTTCTCTACTAGTATTATTTCCTGATGGTAAAACTAAATAGGGGTCGATGGGTAATAGAATCAGTTCATCTCGTAGTTCTTGCAAAGCAGTATAGCCAAGTTCCCAGTCTCTCTCCCAATTTCCAGTAAAGGGAAATAGCCGAAAACTACTGCGCCTATCTTTCATCAAAGTTAGTTCGAGCCAACCATCAGTAACACAACCAGTTTGTCGGACTTTTGCATGATTGAAACGAGTAAATTGACTACGCTCGCTGCTGAGTTTTACAGTAAATTCTTCATCTTCTACTTTTTTAATAAGTAGAGTTTCAATCAATTGATTAAAGCTGACTTCTAAAGTAGATAATTCTTCAATTTTCATGGATATTAACTATTAATAAGGAATAGGGAGGTGGGGAGAATAACTCTTAACTCTTGTAGAGACGCGATTAATCGCGTCTCTACTGCTAACTCCTCACCAGAGGCGGAGCGTCTCCGGCTCCGCTCAGCAATCTTTCAAGTTCCTCCACCAAAAACTTCGACATTAGCAAATACACAAACTGGTGAACCGTGTCCTACCCAAATAGCTTGATTTGGTTCCCCTTTGCCACAATATGGAGTACCGTACATTTGCCAGTTGTTCGCATTTCCTACTTTAATTAAGCTATGCCAAAACTCTGGTGTTGTAGCGCGATAGTTGGGATTACGGAGGGTTTTGGTAAATCTCCCGTTTTCTATTAATTTGGCGTATTCGCAACCAAATTGGAATTTATATCGTTGATCGTCAATTGACCAAGAGCGATTAGATTCCATGTAAACGCCATGTTCTATGCCCGCAATCATGTCTTCAAAACTAGCGTTTAAAGGCTCTAAATTCAAGTTTGCCATGCGATCAATCGCTGGCCGATTCCATGAGGAAGCACGGGCACAAGCTACCCCTGGTACACCTGCTCTAGCTTGACTCTCTAGGCTACCCAAACCCCGTTGGAGTACACCTTCTTTGATTAAATACTCTCGTGTTGCTACAGCACCCGTATCATCAAAGCCATAGCTGGCAAATTCACCAGGCACGGTGGGATCAAAGGTAATATTCATCAATGGCGAACCATATACCAGTTTGCCAAAATCACTTTTGTTTACAAAACTGCCCCCTGCATAGTTACGTTCATCTCCCAAAATTCGGTCAATTTCTAGGGGATGCCCGACACTTTCATGGATTTGCAGCATCATTTGGTCTGAGGCTAAAACTAAATTAGTACGGGTGTTTGGGCATTCTTCTGCTGTTAAAAGTTCTATTGCTTGTTCGCCGATTTGCCGTATTCGATGCCATAAATTCTCTTGTTTTAAAAGTTCTAGCCCGCCTTGGTAACAGTTTGCTTGAGCGCCGTTGTGGCTGCGTTGCTGTATAATTGCCCCATCTTGGGCTGTGGCTCCGTAATGAGTGCCTATGGATAGAAATTTTTGATATACTTCTGAGCCATTGCTGCTGACAAACCAGGACTCCTTCTCGGTTGTGCTGACGCCAGCGATGGTTTGCACAATTTTGTCGTCAACTTTTAGGGTTTGGCAAATGCGAACCAGTAAATTGTTGATTTCTCCAGGACTTAAAGCGTCCAATGGCTCAAGAAATGGAGATTTATATTCACCAACGACTTTAGGACGTTCACTTTCACGGAAGGGATGTATCCACCATTCACTGGCTGCTAGTGCCTGTTTATAGGCTGTTTGGGCAGCCTCTTGTAGGGATGGCAGTTCTAGAGAGTTAGTAGCTGCATAACCCAAACAGCCATTGACCAAAACTTCCAGCATGGCTCCTACGGTGAAGGATTTGCCGTTGGCTTGGGGTAGGCCGTCACGGACTAAACGATTAGTGGAAGTTTCCTTGACGGCTCTGATACCAATCCAATCAGCGGGAATATCAAAACTAGCGATCGCTTTTTTGAGTTCAGACCACATAATACAATTCAAAATTCAAAATTCAAAATTAATGAAGTTATTGTTGACGATTTTGTTTGGTTTTGACGACTATGGCGGCAATTATGTTGATTAACTCGTTAATTTCCCCCAGCATTGGCAGTAGACGGTCTTCGGAAATTAACTCAGTTGCAATTAGAAGTCTTAGCCAGTATTTGGTTTCTCTAGCTTCTTTTAGAGAAATTTCTAGCTTGTGAATAAAATCGGCTGTACTCTGTGCCGATTGCGATTCTTCAACGTTTGCTCCAATAGACGTACCAGATTTCAGTAACTGTTGCGAGAGTGTTCGCCCTACTCCAGAACTTTCATTGAGTACCTTACAAAGGTTAATGATCCGAACAGAAAATTCAAATGTTCTATCAGTGATTTGTTTGTGGTTGCTCATCATTTTGAATTTAATTATTCCGATGCCAACGTGTGCCCTCACGGCTATCAATTAGCGTAATACCTTGTGCTTGCAGTTCCTTACGAATGCGATCGCTTTCAGCAAAATTCTTGGCTTGACGTGCTGCTTGTCTTTGCTGAATTTTCGCCTCAATTTCCGCATCGCTTAAACCTTCTGTTACAGAAGTTTCTACTTCTGGCTTGGCTTCTAAACCCAACACTCCAGCTAATGTAAGGAGTGTTTGCCATTGACGTTGCAACTCCAAAGCTGGTGTTTGGGTTTTTCCTTGATGCACAAGAATATTTCCTTCTCGGTGCAATTCTTTCGCCAATTCAAACAGCACTGTTAAGCCACCAGGAAAATTAAAGTCATCATTAACAAGTTCTTGGAAACGCTCAATATAGGGATTGGGTACTGGGGATTGGGTACTGGGTATTGGGATATTTCCAGCTCCTAAGTTCCAGCCGAGTTTTTGCCCGTGTTGGTAGCCGAAAAGTAAACCTGCTTTGAGGGTGTGCCAAGCGTTTGTCTTATCTGCGATCGCTTCGTCGGTAAAATCGATGGGTGTGCGATATTGGGCTGTCAGCACTAACAACCGTACTGCCATCGGGTCAACTCCCCGATCCAGCAATTCTCGAATGGTGATAAAGTTGCCCAAAGATTTGGACATTTTTTCACCATCTACTTTCACCATACCGTTATGTAACCAGTAACGCGCTAGGGGTTTTCCTGTAACAGCCTCGGATTGGGCAATTTCGTTTTCATGGTGGGGAAAAATTAAGTCGGCACCACCAGCGTGAATGTCTATGGTATCGCCCAAGCGATCGCGCACCATTGCTGAGCATTCAATGTGCCACCCCGGACGCCCTGCACCCCACGGTGACTTCCAAGCTGGTTCTCCCGGTTTTGCTGCTTTCCACAAGGCAAAATCAAAAGGGTCTTTCTTTTTCTGATATTCTGGATCTTCGACGTTGACGCGATCGCTGGCTCCAGCTTGCATATCTTCTAACCTGCGTCCCGAAAGTTTGCCATACTCAGAAAACTGTCGCACTGCATAATACACATCCCCGTCAGCGGGGTAAGCAAAGCCTTTATTCTCTAGATCGTGAATTAACCGCAAAATTCCATTCATTGTGTGAGTAGCACGGGGATATTCATCAGCTTCTTTGATTCCCAACCGTGCCATATCCTCAAAATATGCTTTGATAAAGCGATCGGCTACAGCTTCCATTGATGAATGCTCAACACAGGCTCGATTGAGAATTTTGTCATCAATGTCAGTAAAATTTTGAATATAACGTACTTCATAGCCGATAAACTGGAGGTATCGACGTACTACGTCCCAAACGATGCAAGCTCTCGCATGACCCAAATGGCAATAATCATATACCGTCACGCCGCAGTAATACATCTTAACCTTGCCTGGTTCCACTGTTTCAAACGGTTCTTGACGACGGGTGAGGGTATTGTAAAGGGTTAGGGTCATAATCAATTCAAAATTCAAAATTCAAAATTCAAAATGGAAAACCTTGTATTGGCAAGCATTCTGACTGCTGACTGTATGCAAATCAAAGGTCGAACACCTCAAGGGGTGTAATGCTCAATAGGGAGATACGCAATAATAAAGTAAAGCAGATGGGATGACGATCCAGCATCCCTATGCTAGTACGTAACGGCGGAAATCAACATACTATTCGACAAAATCTCCAAAGCCTAAAAATCAAAGGTTTTTGAATTTTGAATTTTGAATTCCGCGTAGCGGCGCTAGTGTTTTCTGGACTATCTGCGCTACATTACTATTTTTGATTTTTTTGATAACAGCGCTATGCAATCAGCAGCTATTTCTGAATCTCAGGCAATGGATACACCTAAACAAGGAATGCCAGTAACAATTATTACGGGTTTCCTTGGTAGTGGCAAAACGACTTTACTTAATCATATCCTCAACAACCAACAGGGTTTAAAGACCGCTGTTTTAGTGAATGAGTTTGGGGAAATTGGCATCGACAATGAGCTAATCGTTTCCACTGGTGAGAACATGGTGGAACTAAATAATGGTTGTATCTGCTGCACTATTAATAATGATTTAGTAGATGCAGTTTACAAAGTTTTAGAACGCCAAGAAAATCTAGATTACTTAGTAGTAGAAACAACTGGTCTAGCAGATCCGCTACCAGTAGCCCTAACATTTTTGGGTACAGAATTGCGGGATTTAACTCGCTTAGATTCGATTATCACCGTTGTAGATGCGGCGAATTACAGTCTAGATTTGTTTAATTCTCAGGCAGCATACAGCCAGATTGCCTATGGCGATGTGATTGTTTTAAACAAAACAGATTTGGTTGATGAAGCAACTTTGAATGAGTTAGAGACGAAAATTAACGAAGTTAAGGAAGGCGCAAGAATTCTGCGTACTACGCGATCGCAAGTGCCACTTCCGTTAATTCTCAGTGTCGGTCTGTTTGAGTCCGATAAATATTTTGACACAGTGGTGGATGAACACGCCCATCACGATCATCACCATCATGACCACGACGACGACCATGACCACTCAACATGCGGTCATGACCATCACGACCATGACCACGAACACCACCATGACCATCACTCCGATCATTTAGAAAATGATGGCTTTACTTCCATATCTTTCCAAAGTGACAAGCCTTTTTCTATTAGGAAGTTTCAGTATTTCTTAGATAACCAACTAACCTCAAATATCTTTCGAGCCAAGGGGATTATGTGGTTTGATGAAAGTCCGAAGCGTCATATTTTCCACCTCTGCGGTAAACGCTTCACATTGGATGATGATGATTGGCAAGGTCAACCTAAAAATCAACTAGTACTGATTGGTCAAAATTTGGATCGTGAAACTTTAATCACTCAAATAGAAAACTGCATTTGCTTACCTTCTAGCAGTCGCGGTAAAGGGTTTGGTAAATAAAAGTACAGACGCGATTAACCCCTGTCTGTACAAGAGGATTAATCGCATCTGTAGAAGAATTAGGAGTTAAAATTGTGTACTTCTTCCCAGGTTTTGCCTGGGAATCTATTTTTATAAAACAAAGCTAGGTTCAAAACCTTGCCCCTTATGGCACAAAAAAATCCTGATCTTACTAGGTAGGTAGAAACCCCAATGCCACTTCCTATATGTCAGGAAACCCGTCCACCGCAGTGGTTCCCCCTCGTGGGTGGCTGTATTGAATTTTGAATTTTGTTAGCGCAGCTAAGCCGTGTCCGCGAGCGTCATTTTGAATTTTGAATTGATTTATGCGTGTTCTTATCCAGCGAGTTAAATCATCTCAAGTTATCGTTAACGGCGAAATCATTGGCAAAATTGGGCGGGGACTTAACTTACTTATAGGCATTGCCAATACCGATACCGATGCTGAACTCGATTGGATGGTGCGTAAGTGCTTAGAATTGCGTCTGTTTCCTGATGAAGAAGGGGATGAACGCTGGCAAAAATCTGTACAAGAAATTGGCGGTGAGTTGTTGGTAGTTAGTCAGTTTACCCTTTACGGTGATTGTCGCAAAGGTCGTCGCCCTTCTTTTGACCGTTCAGCTGCTCCTCAATCAGCAGAAGATTTATATAATCGTTTTGTTACCAAGTTAAGAGCCAGTGGTTTGCAGGTAGAAACTGGTCAATTCGGTGCAATGATGCAAGTGACAATTGAAAATGATGGCCCAGTAACTTTGTTACTTGAAAAAGAAGCAGTATAAGTATATAGATTAATAAAAATATTAATCACAGTCGCCTCTAGACCGTGAAGTTCTAATTGATGAGAGAATATTAAACTAACGATCGCAAAAGTTTAAATTCATTTATCATGGCGAAAATACAGTTTGCTAGAGGTGTTAACGAAGAAGTAGTTCCAGACGTGCGCGTGACACGAGGGCGTAGTGGTGAAAGTGGTACGGCAACATTTATTTTTGAAAATCCCAAGATTTTAGACCAAGGCAGCACCGACGACATCACTGGCATGTACCTGATTGACGAAGAAGGCGAAATCATCACCCGCGAAGTTAAAGCTAAATTTGTCAACGGAAAACCGGAAGGATTAGAAGCTGTTTACATTATGAAATCCCCCGAAGAATGGGATCGCTTCATGCGCTTTATGCAGCGATATGGCGATGAAAACGGTCTTGGACTTAATAAAAACGAATAGGGCATAGGGCATGGGGCAAGCAGGAAGTGTGGGAGGGGTGGGAGGTGTGGGAGGATAGGGAAGAAATCTTTCCCCCCTTTTTCCCCACACTTCCCATCTCCTCATCTCCCTATTCCCCACTCCCCACTATTAAAAATTAATAACTTTTTCATGACACAACAACCCCATCCAGACTCATCTGGAATTACGCTAACTTGTGCCGTGGTTACTGTTAGCGATACACGCACGCCCGAAACAGACAAAAGTGGTCAGCTAATTCAGCAGTTACTCATGGCTGCCAATCATGCTGTAGGAGCCTATGCGATTATTAAAGATGAGCCAACACAAATTCAAGAGCAGATAGAAAATCTGGGTAAAACTGCAAATTTGGATGCTGTAATTTTTAATGGTGGTACAGGTATTGCACCGAGAGATACTACCTATGACGCAATTGAGCAGTTACTAGAGAAAACCTTGCCGGGATTTGGTGAGTTATTTCGTTTTTTAAGTTATCAAGAAATTGGCTCGCGGGCGATCGCTTCTCGCGCCGTTGCTGGTATTTATCAAAATAAATTAATCTTCTCGCTTCCTGGTTCGAGTAATGCTGTGCGGTTGGGTATGGAAAAACTGATTTTACCTGAACTAGCTCATTTAGTAAGTCAAATGCGGAAATAGAGTTTAGACTGGTGAATATTTAAGTATAATCGCGTAATTATTGGTAAAGCTATGGAGCCTGTATCACTGACAGCAGCAGCGATGTCTACGACGGGCTACGCCTACGCAACTCTCATTTTCTCAGAAGCTTTGAAGGAAGGCGGAAAAACTTTAGGTCAAGGGATTTCACAACAATTTGCTCAACTACTAAAGGCCATTCGGCAGAAATTCCAAGCGGCGGGAACAGAAGGAATACTCAAACGAGCCGAAGAAAATCCTACAGACAAGAATCAAGCCAAGTTCCAGAATGAACTGGAAACGCAGATGGAAGAAGACGAAGCTTTTGCCAAGCAATTGCAAGCACTGATGGCGCAGTTGCAAGCAAACGAAACTGTTAAACAAATCGTGCTTAAAGGTGTAACGGTAAAAGGTAAAGCAACAGTGGGTGATATCAACCTGGAAGCTGCAAGAGAAGGTGCAGTAAATCAAGAAGCAGTAGTTGATTCTGAATTTGGAGACGATCTCAACCTGGGTAATGTGAATATTAAGGCTTAAAACATGAGCGAACATCGCAGCCCAGAAGAAATTCTCCAAAGCATTCTGCAGAATGTACAAGTAGGCAGTAATTTGACCACAGGCGATATTACCCAAATCCTAAATTTACTTGTCATTATTCAACAGCCAGAGGTTTTTAAGCCGAAAGAAACTCCACAAAATATTCCTCGTGGTAACGTAGTCAAGTTTGTTGGACGTGCTGATGCTTTAGTCAGTCTCCACGAAAGGCTGCAACACAGTCATCCAGTAGTGGTTGCTGCTGTTGAGGGTATGGGAGGAGTCGGGAAAACAGAGTTAGCCACTCAGTATGCGCTAATTCACTTGTTACTCAACACTTATCCAGGTGGTATCTGTTGGTTAGGCGCTAGAGATGAAGATATTGGGCTTCAGATATTGCAATTTGCCATAGCTAAGTTAGGACTCAAACCGCCAGAAGATTGGGATGTACTAAAGCAAGTTGATTTTTGTTGGTCGCGCTGGCACGCTGGCGATGTGTTGGTAGTGCTGGATGATGTCAACGATTATGCCAAGGTAGAAAACTATTTACCACCACAATCCCCCAGGTTTAAACTGCTAATTACCACCAGGTTACAGCTAGATTTTCCTCAGTCATTCACTCTGGATGTTTTAAGTGAGTCCGCAGCACTGGAACTTTTACAAGAGTGGGTAGGAGGAGAAAAAGTCGCACAGGAATTAGTCGAAGCGAAAGAGATTTGTCAACGTTTAGGTTATTTGCCTTTGGCGTTGAACTTGGTGGGGAGGTATGTGAAAAAGCGGAAAATCTCTTTAGCAGAAATGTTGCGGCGGTTAGAAGAAAAAAAGTTAGCTCATGAGTCTTTAGCAAGGGATGAGAAAGACCGCACTTGGACGCTGAATGTCAAACGAGGTGTTGCTGCTGCTTTTGAATTAAGTTGGGACGATTTAAGTGATGATGCCAAGGAGTTAGGTGTTTTACTGAGTTTATTTGCTTTAGCTCCTATTCCCTGGACGCTGGTAGAAAGTGTAGAAACTGGGAAAAATGTTGAAAAGTTGGAAGATAGCAGAGTTGAGTTAGAGAGTTTGTATCTGCTTCAAGATAAGGACGGCTACCAACTACATCAACTGATTCGGGAGTTTTTTCAACTCAAGCAGGCTGAGTTTAATCAACTAGAGGAATTAAAGCGATCGCTTTGTCGGGTAATGGTAGCAATTGCTAAAAATATTCCTCAAAACCCCACACTTAAGCAAATTAAAGATGTCACCCCCGCTATACCTCACCTAGCAGAAGTAGCGAACAATCTCATTCAGTATGTCAGCGATGATGATTTGTCTCAGCCATTCGTTGGTAACGCTCTATTTTACAGTTCTCAAGGATTGTATACTCAGGCTGAACCCTGGTTGCAGGAGTGTCTAAAAACTAACAAAAAACGTTTGGGAGAAGAACATCCTCATATTGCACTTAACCTCAACAACCTTGGTAATCTCTACGACTCACAAGCAAGATACAGCGAAGCCGAACCTTTGTACATCCAAGCCTTGACACTGTGGTGCAAACTGCTGGGAGAAGAACATCCTCATATTGCACTTAGCCTCAACAACCTCGCAGCACTCTACAAATCCCAAGGTAGATACAGCGAAGCCGAACCTTTGTACATCCAAGCCTTGGCACTGTGGCGCAAACTGCTGGGAGAAGAACATCCCGATGTCGCCTCTAGCCTCAACAACCTCGCAGCACTCTACGAATCCCAAGGCAGATACAGCGAAGCCGAACCCTTGTACATCCAAGCCTTGACACTGTGGCGGAAACTGCTGGGAGAAGAACATCCCAATGTCGCACAAAGCCTCAACAACCTAGCAGTATTCTATTACTCCCAAGGCAAATACAGCGAAGCCGAACCTTTGCACATCCAAGCTTTGGCACTGAGGCGCAAACTCCTGGGAGAAGAACATCCCCATGTTGCAGAAAGCCTCAACAACCTTGCAGAACTCTACAAATCCCAAGGCAAATACAGCGAAGCCGAACCTTTGCACATCCAAGCTTTGGCACTGTGGCGCAAGCTGCTGGGTGAAGAACATCCAAATGTCGCACTTAGCCTCAACAACCTTGCAGTATTCTACTACTCCCAAGGCAGATACAGCCAAGCCGAACCGCTTTTAATCCAAGCTTTAGATATTTTGGAGCGAGGGTTAGGCGCAAATCATCCTCATAATATGACTGTGCGTAAAAATTTAGCAAATTTGCGCGACTCTTTCAACTCACAACAGTAATTTTGAGTCCCAGATCATTATTTTATCTCGTGCAAAGGCGCAAAGTTGCAAAGGAAGACGCAAAAGTGTTGTTTTAAATGAGAATGTTCTTGTTTCAAGTGAGAGTGTTCTTGTTCTGAACTCGGAGTTTTGTGTTCTGAACTCGATGTTTCATGTTCCAAGCTCGAAGTTTCGTGTTCGCAGGTAGAATGATGGTGTTGTGAAGGCGATCGCTCGACTTTTTTACTCGAAGTTTCGTGTTTGTAGGTGGAATGATGGTGTTGTCAAGGCGATTGCTCGACTTTTTTACTCGAAGTTTCGTGTTTGCAGGTGGAATGATGGTGTTGTGAAGGCGATCGCTCTAACTTTTGACTCGAAGTTTTGTGTTCGCAGGTAAAATGATGGTGTTGTGAGGGCGATGCCTTACAAAAAAAGCATTACTCAAACACATCAAACCCCTTCTCACTTTGCAATTTTCTATCAAAAGTTGCTGTCGAACTACACTGAAATTGTTGAGCGATTCCACCAATTAAATAATCAGAAAAATCAGCCTTTCCTTGTTAAAATCGCTGCAATGCTTGATAAACTACAGAGCGATTTTCAAACTCAAACGTCGAACATTGCAACATCAAATTTATAGCATTGCTAATTTCTCCTCTACTAAATTGATAAGGCTTCCCTCGTAAAACCCAAACCAATTCACAAAGAACTATATTTGCAATAAAACATTGCTCTCCGCTTTCGATAATTTCAGAAGCTTGTTTCCACTGCTTTTCATCATCCTTTGTCAAATAGCGCACTAGAATATTAGTATCAACTCCAATCACTTGAGCCTTCTTGAATTGCTGTTTCCATTTCTGTTAAAGTTGCACTCTTCATCCCCGGACTATGTAAAATGCCGGATAAACTTTGAACAGGGACATTAAGCGGAATCAATTTGACTGTCCCATTTTCATCAATCACAAAATCAACCTTACTACCTGCATTAAGATTAAGATAATCTCTAATTTCCTTAGGAATAGTTACTTGTCCTGTAGTGGTGATGGTGGTGCTAACCATTACACACATTCCTCATATAGACTTTTTCTTGGCATTATGATAGCAAAAATCAGCGATCGCTCGACTTTTTTACCCGAAGTTTTGTGTTCTGAGGTGGAACGATGGTGTTGTAAAGGCGTAGGCGTAGCCCGCCCTTAGACATCGCTCCACTTTCAAGTGTAAATCTACAGGCGATCGCTTAAAAAGGAATCCATTCCAACCGATCTATCCATTCTTCCGCCTCAGTAGTCTCCCAAACCAGCAACAGTTCTTGTGCTAATTGTCCTATTGGTATTCTAGGACGCAACCAGAATAAGCCCCAAATATGTCCACCTTCTGCCCAATGTGCTTCTAAATGAGCCGGCATACTAGCGCGATTATCTGTCACTAACAGCCGTTGAGATAATTGCAGATAACCCAACACGTCAGGGTCTAAAGTTCCCAATGGTGGTGCATTACTTTCACCCACACGCAAAATATCTATCGTCGGGTTAAGACGAAGAACAGCTACTTTCAAACGGGGCGACAAATTTTCATCAAGCAAAAAACGAACCTTCACTAAGCACTTACCTGACCTTCATTTCTTTGAGCTTTTAAGATTCTGAGGCGCTGTACCAAAGGAGAAGGATTTGCAACCGATTCTTGGTAACGTTCCTCACGCCATGTTGCTAGGCGTGATAGATAAGCTTCGATATCAGCACGATTATGAAGATAGTAAGTAATAGTAGCGTGAATTTGCTCTAAACTCAAACTAGGTAGATTAGCAGCAATTTCTTCCGGCGTATATCCTTCTAAGTAATAATCAAGTACATTGTCGATGCCGATGCGGTGTCCTTTCAAGCGAATATCATCGGCTGATAAAAAGTCAAAATAATCTTCTAGTTGCATTGGCCTACTCCGAGTTATGAAAGGGGTGTCTAACGACAAGCCGCAAGCGTCTACGCTTCTAATAGGTTATCTAATGCTGCAATCAAATCTGAAAGTGACCAACTATTCTGAGCAGCAAGGATAATACCGCCATGTTCAGGATGCTGTTGCGATAGAACAATAAAATCTCTGATATTGAAAGTAAAGATACATCTGCCCTGAGCAGTTGAGCGTAATAATTGAATTTCATCACTAGCATCCAACGGCATCGAGTCATTTGGAGTACGAGTCACATCATAGCCTTTAGACACCAATTCTGAATGCAGCGATTTACTTGAGGTATCTGCATCCAGATGAAGCTTAAGTTTAACCATTAGTCATTTCTAAGGATTGCTCAGAAGCGATCGCCGCGTCAATCTGCTCCTTATTTACTGCATAAAAACTTAGAGCTTCTCTTACCTGTGCTTCGGTAAGTTCATACTCATTAGTAATTTGGCTTGGACTCATACCCCATTTTTGGGAAGCGATCGCCACAGTCTGTATCCTAATTCCCGTTCCCTTAATAATTGGCACAAGTTGTCCATTTGTCCCCTGACGATAAGCAATTTGTGGAAAAGATGCTTTGAGGGTACTTACTTTTTCTGTTACAGCCCAGAGAATAAATTGGTCAAAGGTTACGCCCTGACTTTGGGCTAATTGTTCAACTTCATGCTTCAATTGGTCAGGTAGATTTAGAGCATATACTGTCATTTTCATTCTCTAGTTTTTGGCTCTAGAAAGATCGTAGTGTAAATCTAGATAAAAAGATTGTTATTCAATAAATAAAAAAAGAACCCCCGAAGCTTCGAGGGTTTTTTTTAAATTAGTTTTTCAAGAATTTTTAGAATGGAGCGATCGCTAAACAAATGGTAGCTAAAATCGCAGCGATGATATAAAACACTCCAACTACTTGTAATTCTGACCAGCCTGTTAGCTCTAAATGATGGTGTAGGGGTGCCATTTTGAAAAGACGCTTGCCTTTGCCATCAGGGCCTTTAGTGGCTTTGTAGTAGCTTACTTGTGCCATCACAGAAAGAGTTTCTACGAAGAAGATACCACTGAGAATGAACAGCGCTACTAAGCTATTTGTCAACAGCGCTACAGCCGCTAAAGCTCCTCCCAGTGCTAAAGAACCAGTATCTCCCATGAAAACGCGGGCTGGGTTCCGGTTATGAGCTAAGAAACCTAAGCAACCGCCACTTAAAGCAGCACAGAACACCATCAAACCCGGTGCTGTGGGTGCGATGAGGGCGCCTAAGGCTAAAAGAGCGATCGCTACTGTTCCGCCTGCCAAGCCATCAATACCATCAGTTAAATTAGTAGCATTACTTTCTGCAACTAGCACAAAACCTGCCAGAGGCCAGAATAGAAACCCTAAGGGTAGTGTAAAGCTAACCCAAGGCAAAGCTATATTTGTAATATTAGAAGGTTGATTAAACATCAGCCATAAACAAAACACCACCGCAAAACTTACCTGTAAAGCCAGTTTCATCCGGGGAGATATACCTTTATTTGACTTACGGCGGAGAATTTGCCAATCGTCAAGCCAGCCGATCAATCCATAACTGATTGTTAATGCCGAAACTGCAAGCACTTCTGTCGCAAAGTTAGATAATACGCACGCAAGTATTACAGATACAGGTATAAAAAATATACCGCCCATTGTGGGAGTCCCTGCCTTTTTGAGATGAGCTTGGGGCCCATCTTCGCGGATTATTTGTCCGGTTTTGAGTGCTTGTAGTACAGGTATTACCAAATAGCCCATAATACCTGAACCTAGCGCACACAACAATAGTGGCAGGGTTAGCGACATCGCTTGCCACGGTAACCTGTTTGCCATCCAATCCAAGAAAAATGCAGTTGTGCCTAACCCTACGGTTAATAAAGAGGCTAGAGCGATTCCAGAAATGTTTAATCCTTGCTCAGGAGATAATTTAGCGTCCACAGATGTTTCCCTTCACTCCACACTTACAAAAGTAAATACCAGAAACTAGGCATATTACCAAGTTCCTAAAGACAAATTATTAATTTTCAGCGATTCCAATATCGTCGTCATCATCAAGGTCGTAATCGCCAATTCCATCTTCTACACCCATTAGGGAGTCTATTTCTTCTTCATCATCTTGAAAATCCGGTTCGTGAACGTCACGCGCTATGAGACGACCGTTAGTTTGTAACCAATCCAGAAGGGAAGATTCTTGCTTTAGGGGGATGACACCAGCTCGTTGGTTACGGGGTTCTTCACGTAATGGAGAGTTCAACATATCGACGAAGAGAACAAAAGGTTTACCTAACTTGACATTTAGAGTCTATCACTTGACACGGATTACTTTAGTTATCCTTTCAACCCTTGGGTTGATAAATCCGCATTGAGATAGAATTTTTTATTTAATACGCTTATGGTTTACGGAAAGTGTTTATTAGTAATTTTTTTGGCTTTACACATAGGTTATCAATAACTTGTTTATGCTGATGAAAAGAGAGGATTTTTGAGGTCACAGACTTATGATCGGAAAAGCGGCTCTTATCGATGCGATCGCTGGTACAAATCGCGGTCTATTGGCGACCGAAGCACAGAAACAGGCTATCTTAGCAGCGATCGCTAACTTAGAAGACTTTAATCCTACACCACGTCCGTTGGAAGCTAAGGAATTGCTTGATGGCAATTGGCGATTACTATACACCACTAGCAAGGCTCTTTTAAACTTAGATCGTCTACCTTTGTGCAAACTCGGTCAAATCTATCAGTGTATCCGAGTAGAAACTACCAGCGTTTACAACATAGCGGAGATTTACGGCTTACCTTATTTAGAAGGATTAGTCAGCGTTGCTGCCAAATTTGAGCCAGTTTCACTTCGACGTGTCCAAGTAAAATTCGAGCGGTCTATTATCGGCTTACAACGTTTAATAGAATACAATTCTCCGGTAACTTTTATCCAACAAATTGAAGCAGGTAGAAAATTTCCGGGAATTGATGTTGCGATCAACAACAATCAACAACAAGGCTGGTTAGATATTACTTATATAGATAACGATTTACGAATCGGTAGAGGTAACGAGGGAAGTGTGTTCGTATTGAGTAAAACATAAGCTTATGCAAAAATACTGTTTGCGAACGAGGGTACGTTATCACAAGAACTTTGTCAAGAAGGGTTAGGCACTATTTTAAGATTTCGCATATGTTAGGGCATTGGGAATGCTGTTAGCTTTCTTCTCTAGGAGACATTGCGCCAACCGGGCGTTTAGCCCGTCAAGAGTAGAAGTGACGAATTATTCTCCTTGTCCCCTTATTCGGTTGTCTCCTGTGCCCTTGTGCCCCCCATTCCCTCTGCCTCCCATCCCCTCTGCCCCCATCCTCTTCTCCATACCCTACACCTAATTCAGACAAATAACTTAACAAAGCCTCTTGCTGCGGCCTTCAGGTTGTAGAGTGAAATCAATTAGCCCTCTAAATAGGCAATTGATAACTAAAAGGGAAGATAATCATGGTTCAACGTGGCTCTAAAGTACGTATTCTCCGCCCTGAATCCTACTGGTTTCAAGATGTAGGAACCGTGGCTTCTGTCGATCAAAGCGGCATCAAATACCCAGTAATTGTCCGTTTTGAAAAGGTCAATTACTCTGGTATCAATACCAACAACTTTGCCGCCGATGAATTATTAGAGGTGGAAGCACCAAAGGCTAAGGCGAAAAAATAAGCAGCAAACCCACAAGGGGACTGTTTAATGGGATGATGAAGGGAAGTCTCAAGTATGAAGTCTGAAATACGAAACTTTCAGCTGTTTCATCCTTGCTTTTAGCCTACCCTAATCTACAAGAAGCCGCCCTGCGGGTATTTACGGTTTCTGTTCAGAGTAGTATGGTAAAGCCACCTACGGGTATCTACATACTGTATTATCTCTGGATTGCTTAGTCCCCAAATATACTAAAATTTGCTTGCTTAATCAGCTTGAATGCCTGAACTGCCTGAAGTTGAAACAGTCCGAAGGGGTCTAAATCAGTTGACCCTCAACCAAAAAATTACGGGTGGAGATGTGTTGCTCGATCGCACCATCGCCTACCCGTTTTCTGTCGGTGAGTTTGTTGATGGAATTAAAAACAATGCGATCGCTATTTGGCATCGTCGCGGCAAATATCTGCTAGCTGAACTCACCCCTTTAGAAGAGGACGGGGGGACGCAGGGACAGGGGGACGCGGGGAAGAAAAAATTAGACGATATGAAAATACGGGAAAACGAGGATGTAGAAAGAAAAAATTTCCCCGCGTCCCCGCGTCCCCGCGTCCCCGCGTCTTCTGCTGTCGCTTGGCTAGGGGTTCATCTGCGAATGACTGGTCAACTACTGTGGGTGCATGGAGATGAACCATTACACAAGCACACACGAGTCAGATTATTCTTTGGCGATCGGCAAGAATTACGGTTTGTCGATCAACGTACTTTCGGGCAAATGTGGTGGGTTCCGCCTGGTGTTCCTGTAGAAAGTATTATAACGGGTTTGGCAAAATTGGCAGCTGACCCATTTTCAGATGAATTCAGCGTTGAGTATCTAGCAGGTAAACTCCAAAAGCGTCGCCGTCCCATTAAGACTGCGCTATTGGATCAGTCGGTGGTGGCGGGATTAGGTAATATCTACGCTGATGAAGCTCTATTTAAAAGTGGAATTTTACCTGAAACGTTGTGTACCGATTTGCAGCTCAAGCAAATTGAGGATTTACGAACAGCGATAATTCAAGTCTTAGAAACCAGCATTGAGGCTGGTGGTACTACTTTTAGTAATTTTCTCAATGTTAAGGGTGTCAATGGCAACTATGGAGGCGTAGCTTGGGTTTATAACCGTGCTGGAGAACCTTGTCGAGTTTGTGATACGCCTATTATGCGGATTAAGCTTGCTGGGCGATCGAGTCACTTTTGCCCTCAGTGTCAAAGGCGGTAGGTAGAAACGCGATTAATCGCGTCTGTGCAAGAGTAAAGAGTAGGGAGTGGGGGGTTTAGAGTTTTTAGACTTAATTGTGACTTGTGAGTTCTAAGTCTCTTAGAATGCAGATAAAACAAGTTACAAATTTGAGAGGGGAACTCATGGCAGTCAAAAAAGGCGATATAGTTCGCGCTGTGCGGGAGAAACTGGAAAACAGTCTGGAAGCAAAAGCCAGTGATACTCGCTTTCCTTCGTATTTATTTGACTCTAAGGGCGAAATTGTAGATCTTAAAGGTGATTATGCACTTGTTAAGTTTGGGAAGGTGCCAACACCCAATATTTGGTTACGTGTAGATCAACTCGAAGAGTTTAAATAAGAAAACAGAATTCAGAATTCAGAAGTCAGAATGGATGCTGAATTTTGATTTCTGAATTCTGGTTGAGAAAAATCGGACTTTAATTTATGTCTTTTTCTTCTAACTCCCCAATTCTGTGTAATTTACCCCGTGTCACCATTGTTGGTGCGGGTAGGGTTGGCAGTACTTTAGCCCAACGCATTGCGGAGAAAAATCTAGCAGATGTGGTTTTGTTAGATATTATTGCAGGAATGCCCCAAGGTCTAGCACTGGATTTGGTTGAGGCTAGGGGAATTGAATTACATAATCGTCAGATTATTGGCACAAATAATTATGCTGATACATCTGGTTCGCAAATTGTGGTGATTACCGCAGGGATTCCCCGAAAAACAGGTATGAGTCGGGATGATTTGCTGAAAACCAATGCCAAGATTGTAGTCGAAGCGGCCAAGAATGCGATCGCCCACTCTCCCAATGCTATTTTTATTGTCGTCACCAATCCTTTGGATGTGATGACTTATTTAGCTTGGCAAGCAACTGGTTTACCCCGCAGTCGAATTATGGGTATGGCTGGTGTGTTGGATTCTGCCCGTTTTGAAACCTTCATTGCTTTAGAATTGGGGGTTTTACCTGCCGATGTCAAAGCAATGGTATTGGGTAGCCACGGCGATTTAATGGTGCCCTTGTCTCGTTATGCCACTGTTAACGGCATTCCCATTACAGAATTACTGGATGCAGCTACAATTGCACGTTTGGTAGAAAGAACTCGCAACGGCGGTGCTGAAATTGTGGAATTAATGCAGACAGGTGGCGCTTTTTTTGCTCCTGCATCGGCCACTAGTGTGATGGTGGAATCGATTTTATTAAATCAATCGCGGTTGTTACCGGTGGCGGCTTATCTGCAAGGTGAATACGGCTTAGAAGATGTTGTGATTGGTGTTCCCTGTCGGTTGGGATGCGGTGGAATTGAAAGTGTGTTGGAATTAAATCTCACCGATGGAGAAACAGAAGCTTTGCATACTTCGGCTCAATCTGTGCGGAAAAATATTGAGCGATCGCAGGAAATTTTGGCTAACAATTAAATGATGGCAATTTTGGACTTCGGCTCCTTTCGGCTCCGCTCAAGGCAAGTCGCTCAGCCGAACGATTTTGGATTAAAAGCCTTTAGTAAAACTACTATGAAGCTGCCCACGTCTTTTAGGCGTGGGCAGCTTCAAAAAATATTACTTTTCTGTTAACGGCGGTAATCCTGATCTGCGGGGTCGCCATAGGGGTCTTCGCTGGCTGGACGGACATCACCGTAAGATGTTAGGTCTGCGGGGTCGCCGTAGGGGTCTTCGCTAGCTGGGCGGACGTTACCGTAAGATGCTGGGTCTGCGGGGTCGCCGTAGGGATCTTCGCTAGCTGGGCGGACGTTGCGATCGCGGTATTCATCTATTTCAGCTTGGTCGCGGTTTGACCCCAAGAGGAAATCTTTCGCCTTTCGCAAAAAGTCATTTACCATGATTTATCTCCTGATTTTAAGTTCGTGTTTCCGACATGGGCGATCGGCGTTATCCTCTGCGAACACCTCTGCCGATCTAAAGTGCCGGAGCTGCTGATGAAGTTAAGTTACTTAGGTCGCGACCTGTGGAACGTCCGTTATAGCCTTGGAACTGCTGGTATTGCTGGGCCTCAGATTCCGGTACTCGAATTCCTTCTGACGGTGGAGTTACCCAGTGAGCGCGATGTTCAGCATCACGGTAGTATACACGCCCATTCTTGGAAAGATAGTACTTACCTTGCGCTCCTTCTTGGGGAGCATTTTTATGCTGGTTGTAGAGGTAGTAAAGTGCTGCTGCACCCGCCAAGATAGCTACTTTTTGACCGCCAGATAAGCCCTTTTTAACTTCAGGTTGGGTGCTGCGATCGCTCACTGTTCTACCAACAGTATCGTCAACAGGTGGTGGCACTGAAGCATTTCGAGAACCTCCTCCGCAACTACTCAGCAATGGCACTGTTAGCAATGCCGAAAGCAACACAGCCAGCAAACGTGAAACTACTTTACGTTCTTTAAATATTGTAATCATCGTATCTCATCATCAACTACGTTTACTAAAAGCCTTGCTGTTGTAGCAACAGAGTTAGAGTTCCTGTTATTTTGCCTGGGATTGCAAAAACATTTACTGCTGATTTACAACAGCACAATTACGGCATTTGATTAACATAATGAGCGAATTTATTAAATATTGCATCTTGCCTTTGAGAGAAACTCCCTTCATCCCAACGAAATATCTTGTTGATTTTTTATGAATTTATTTCCTTAAAAGATAAAAATATTCAGCAATTTCTCGGTTATTTTTACGTGGCTCAATAACTTAGAAAGATACAGGTACTACGATGATATTTGTCAAAAAACACACTAAATATGACATCAAAAAATTTAACCCAAACTAGAACCCGTCTGCTTTTAGCTTTGTGGGATTTGGGAGGAATTGAGCAGCAAGTAAGTAAAGGTTTACTCACAAAACGAATTGTATCAAAAACTAAAAAGGTAGCAGATTATCAAGGCATATTCGAGGAATTACAGAAGCAAGGAGCGATCGCAATTTCCAAAAAGGGATATTCTCTGATATCTCCCAAGGGTTTAGAGGTATTGGGTGAGGGTTTGAGAAGTGGTGATTTTAAGTTTGAAGGGACGATTGTCGGAACTTGGGCGGCGAATGCCTTAATTAAGTGGATTAGTCAGATTGATGTTGCGGTAGCTAGTGCAGATGTATTACTTAATGGGAAGACTGGGGCGATCGCTTCTTACAACGAGTTTAAGTCAGCCGCGTTGGAAGTTTACGACAAGCTGAACCAAAACTACAACTTAGATGATTTGGTGCCAATTTATCGCATTAGGAGAGAAATAGGCGATCGGGTTAGTCGTACAAACTTTAATGAGTGGCTAATAGAAATGCAAGCTCATGACATTTTGCAGCTGATGACTGGAGAAGTACCAGACTTTACCCCTGATAAACGTGAAGATTCAATATCTCTACCTGGCACACAACTACGTTCTTATGCCAAACGCTTGATTTAATAGGATTTTGGCAAAAAATTTGTAGTTCCTTGCACCATAACATCACTATGACAAATACCCCTATTTCTCCCATAGAAGCCGTCAACGCCGCCATTAAAAGTCATAATCCATTTACTAACGCAGGCATCACTCAACAACAGGATGTCTGGGGAAAAGGATTCCCTGATGTAACCACCCTAAATGCCCATGCTTCTAATAAAGTTTTTGAAGCAATTGAATTTGTGCGAAAAAGTGAATCTAGTCAAGACAAAGTGACCTCAATTGCCATAATTGCGCCAAAAGGAGTTGGAAAAACTCATCTCATTCGTCGCATTCGTCATCAACTGGAAAAAGAAGGTGGCGCTTTATTTGTTTATGCAGGTGGTAATAACTATACAGACTTAAATTTGGTTAAGTACCAATTCCAGCAAACCTTGGCAGATAGCCTCAGTAAAACTGGCAGCCAAGGCGTAAAGCAGTGGCAGGAAGTAGCTACAGCTATGGCAAATGAAGGTAGAAGCGATAATTGCCCTACTCCAGCAGAGTTAGTTAAAAAATTTGACCAAGCCTATGCAAATAGTTTGGCTCAAAATAAAAACTTAATGAATGCTCTGCAAAAACAGGTTCTTAAAAATAAACCCAATGCAGATCCTTATATTCTTCGGGCTATTTTGTGGACGCTTTCAGAAACTCAAGCTACATATGCAATTAAATGGCTATCTGGTGAAGAATTAGCTCAATTTAATGCAGACGAGTTGGGATTACCAAATCCTAGTAAAACTAACCAAGATAGAGAAGCTGAAGCTCTGAAGAATATTCAGCAAATTTTGAATTTAGTTAGTTTCTATAACCCAGTTATCATTTGTTTTGACGAAATAGATGTTATTAACAACTGTAATGATGATGGACTGCCAACAGAATACTTAATTGCTAATTTTGTCAAAATTCTGCATGATACTCTTGAAAACTCTGAACTGAGTCAAGGTGTTGTTATTCTTACAGTAATGATGCCTGAAACATGGAGAGATAAGATAGATCAAATAGAAAGTGGTACGCCTGATAGAATTTCAAAATATACACAAAGAAAACCACTAAAATTAGACCCAGTTAGCGGTAATTTGATGGTTCAATTAGTAAGTCTTTGGCTGCAAGAGTATTACAAGACAAAAAACTTAATTCCTCCTCATCAACTCTATCCCTTTGAAGAAAGTAACTTAAAAGAATACGGACAAATAAGTAAACCAACTGTTAGGGAGGCTTTACTGTGGTGTGCAAATAACTTTAAGGTTGAGGAAGAGGTACTACCATCCGATCCATTTGAGAGATTTGAACTGGCATTGAAAAGGGAAAGTGAAGCAGATATTGGAGATTACCTAGAGAATAGCGACCTAATTGCTGATGCTATCTATTTTGGCTTTGTGTCTTTGAAAGGTCAGACTATCGAAGAAGTTTTGATTGAAGAAATTACAAAAGATATCAAGCCTAAAACACAGAATAAAAACTTTATCAACTTTAAGATTATTGGTAGTGAAAATGGGAAAGAAGTAAAAATTGGTGTAGCTGTAGTCCAATCTTCTCAATTTACGTTAAATGCGGCATTAAAACGGTTAACTGACTATGAAACTTTTGAATTAACTCGTGGTTGTTTAGTTCGTTCCCAATCGAAAATAGAACAAATGAGGAAAAATTCTGAAGCATATAAGTTACTTAATGAACTTATATCAGAAAAAGGTGGTGAAAATGTGAATTTAATAGCAGAACAAATTCGTCCACTCATAGCAATTTTCGATATTTATCATAAGCGACTCACTTATCAACTAACAGAGGAGCAAATTTTTGATATCATTGTCCAGAAGAAGATTACAGTTGATAATCTGTTACTGCGAGAAATTTTAAGTAATCCATCTGGTAATATGCCTGCCGTTAATGAAGAGGAGGAAGATATTAAACTAATAGATAGCTTCCTCAATTCTTCAAATATCAATGAAACAGAGACCTCAGACGATTTGAGCGAGTTATTTAGTTAATCATGAACGAATCAGTTTTGATTTATAACGCTCTGTGTCTACCTGCTCCTGATATTGAAGCTTTAATACAAGGGCGAATTGTTGCATCCATGCCTCGTAAATTGCTTAATAATGGACAAAAATTCGCTCTTTATCCCCTTGATTATTCAGTCAATCAGCTTTCAATTGAGCAATACTACCGCGCAACTTTTTTACCCATTGCTCAAATTACATTGACACAGTTAACCAGTCAAGGTGTTTTATTCCAACCTAAGCAAATAAGCTTACTTCAAAATGAAAAACAGTTACAATTACCACTCTTATCTCATAAGACAGTTTCAATTAAAGCTTGGGCTAGATGTGAACGCTGCCAAATCTTAGATAAGACTAAACCTTTAAATATTTTTTCTCAGTTAACAATATGGAATCCAGAAGTATTTGAAGCAATATTACAGAAACAACAGCATATTTTCTTGGCTTACTTGCGTGTTTATCATTTGTCCGAATTATATGAAGTCGCAGCTAATCCTAACATTCAGGAAAAGTTAGGAAAGTTTGTTAGTTTACCTAATTCTCTAAAGGTTTCTGAAGACAAGCCAATTTTAACCGATCGCACTTTCGCCCAACGCAAGCATCAACTAGAAAACCTACAGCCACCACTGCATCCGGAACTGGAAGAATTACAAAGTGCGATCGCATCTCTTACCATTACTGAGCCAGCAGCTAAACAATTAGACGATGATATCAAAGCACTTTTAGGTTGGAGTAGTGACAATCTCATTATTAAGCAAACCGATGCAGATTTCGCTTGGATAAATAATATCGCAAAATTAGGCGATCGCAGCATCGAACAAGAAGAGAAAAAAACCAACTACCAAGCTGGTACAGATTTTGAAAATATAGTCCGTGATAGTCTCGAATTTCTGGGATTTACCATTGACTATGCTCATAAAGGCGGTGCAGGTGGTTTAGACTTATTTTGTTCTCAACCATACCCACTATTTGGTGAATGCAAGGCAGGTAGAAAGATTCCCAACGATACCGCAGTGCAATTATTGAACTTGGGAATGCTACGGCGGCCAGACCTTTTTAACCAAGCCGCTAAATTAATTATTGGCCCTGGCGAACCAACAACTCAACTACAAGACGCTGCAAAAGTACAAGGTATGTCTATCATTAAACCAGAAACACTTCAGAAATTAGTCAAATTGCAAAGTAACTATCGCAATTCAGTAGATTTATTTAAACTCAAAGAATATTTAAAAGCTGGTCAATCTGATGAGGAAGTAGAAAAATATATTGACCAGATTTATATAGAAATTAGTCTGCGATCGCAGATTACTATAGCAGTCAAAGAACTCTCTGAACAAGACAACGAAAATTCAAAAGCTATACACCAGAATTTCACAGTTACAGAAATTCGTGTTCATTATAATGCCACTCATAACCCCAAACTAACTGATGAGGTAGTTCACAATTTATTGATAGAACTTTCTTCGCCATTAACAGGCTATTTAGGACGAATTAAAAGCAGTGATTGGAAGAGCGATCGCTTTTACTTTTTACGCGATTTACATATTAATCTAAAATAAACTAGTGTATGATTGCCAAAAAAAGACCAATTTACTCATCTGGTTCGGCAAATAAAGATTCTATATTTCGATAACCGCTAACTACACGGAGGATTTGAATTCCATTATCTATAACCCGAGAAAGAATAATGTAGCCATCTAAAGGAAGACCTCGCAAATTAACTTTAATATTTTCGTAGCTGCGCCCCATATTTGGGAAATTAGCTAAGCTAAATATCTACACTTTTGGTCAAACTTTTTAACAAAACTCTCTCCAGCATTAATATTTTTAGTTACAAAATAATCAATAATTTCTGATATATCTTGACTTGCTTCTGGAGAAATAATATGTCGCTTCATCCTTGAGTTTCTCTCGCCTGACGCAGTTTTTCTCGTAATTGTTCGACTACAATTTCTCCATCAATACCTTCTTCTCTATCCAGTTGCTCAATAGCAACGTCAACTTTTTGTCGTGTTTCTTCAACCCACTGTTGATAACCTTCTTCCCACTGTAATAGCAACTTCAATGCTTTACTAATCACTTCTTCGGGATTTGCATATCTACCTATAGCAATTTGCGCTTGGATAATTTGCTCTAATTCAGGTTTAATTTGGATATTCATGATTTCATTACCTTCCAATTAATTAACAGCAATTAACCCTGAATCATATTGTACCAGTGGCTCCAGTTTTATCTAGGCAAAACATACAATTTACACCATTTTGATATTTCTCGCGTGCTTTCTGACTAGCTACTTCTATATCTTTATCAATGAAATAATCTTCACTATCTGGCTCCACTGCAATATATCAACCATAGTGTTCTTCAATTAAATCAGAACGCACACGCTCAAATATTGCACGACAACGCTGATGAAATACTTCGCGTTCTGCTTTGCGTCTGGCAAGTTCTTCTGATGATAAAGTACGTTCTGGAAAGATTGTCCCTCGACGTGCAGGTTGTTTTGCAGTTGATTCAGTCATCCTTTCCTACCTCTTGATGTTGCTTTAACTTTATATTATGGGAACTAACAACGAGCGATGCCTAACCTAAGCATCGCTATCTGGAATTTTTCCTCAGTATTTTTAATTTATAGTGATAAACTTTACAAAAAATTTATACTTAGCTACTGTGTAATTTCATTTACATTAGATAATCAACTAAATACTGTCGAAGAGTCTTCTTATACTTACTACACTGGTATTCATTAAATACAATCCAGTAGCAAGTTTAAGACTTAGGAAAGATGAGTCATGTATTATCAAATTTGGAACTTTTTTCTTCAAGAAGATAAATATAATTATTGGAAAGAGAGAATAAAAGTTAACAAAAAGTTTAACAGAGTTACATGGCAAAAGATTATTGATTTTTTGTCATTGGTAGAGCAGACTTTCGCACTCAAATATCAACTAGGAGAAACTGATAGTCTTGAGCCATTTCTTAAGTTAGCAACAGAAAATGGTTACAATCTAACCGCAGAAGAACTTGCCTGGTTTTTAATCAGCAGAAAACAGATATGGGATCTTTTTGACTTAGCACAAAAAACGCCGTCTCTCAAAGAACAATTGTTAACAGCAAAAAGTCCACAGCATTTTGTCAACATAGCCGCGGAGAATAGCTATTACTTTTCTGTAGATGAATTAGCTTGGCTGTTAACTGAAATCAAATCATCTTCAGAATTAGTATCGATTAACAATAGTGTTGGGGAGATTCTAACGGTATCAAACTACGGCAGGATTGAAACAGGATACTGGATTTGGCTGGCAGAAGACTGGGGAATTGTACCGCCGTTTTGCCATAGAGATAAGCCAAGTACTTTTTTGTCTCAAAATGTCAACAATCCTTTTTTACCCGATCGCTGTTTCTTACCTAAGAGCTACTTTAACCAACGCCTAATGGCAATTCATAATTAAAATAATGAGTTACCAGCTATACAATGAAGCATCTTAGATTGAAGGTAGACCTTCTATCTAAAATGCTTCACAATAAAAAATTGTTGCAGATACAACAATTATCGACAAAATGTGATATCTACACTAAAGTTATCAGCTAGCAGAAACCGTTAAACTACTAGGTTTATGAAGGTCGCCTTGCAAAACCACACCGCGCTGATTGGCATGGAGATGACGCAAAATCTTGTAAATCGCCTCAACTTGCTCTGATGCACCAGCCTTTTCGGCAAGTTCTTCCAAAGAAAGGGGAGTTTTTTCTTTTTGTAGCGCTGCTACTACTCGTGTTTGCAAGTCAAGAATACTAGCGGCGGCTTTTTTGCCAGCTTCTACGCCTGGTTGATGGTAGGCGTTGATGTTGACCAAGCTAGCATATAAACCAACAGCACGCTCATACAAAGCGATTAATGCCCCTACAATGCGGGCGTTAACTTGGGGAATAGTGACTGTGACGGAATCGCGCTGATTTTCATAAAGTGCTTGTCGGGTTCCTTGGAGAAAACCGGAAAGATAATCGCCGGATGTAACTCCCGGATCTATTTCTGCCGATGGCCCGTGACGATCTTCCAGAACTTCGATGAGGGTAGCAAAGAAATTCGGCACACCTTCGCGCAACTGCTGGACGTAAGCATGTTGATCTGTTGACCCTTTGTTACCATAAACGGCGATGCCTTGATAAACAGTTTTGCCGTCTAAGTCTTTTTCCTTGCCCAAGGATTCCATTACCAGCTGTTGCAGATAGCGGCTGAATAACAATAGGCTGTCCTTGTAAGGTAGAACAACCATATCTTTTTCACCCTTTCCATTCCCAGCAAAGTACCAAGACAAAGCAAGCAAGGCTGCTGGGTTATTCTTCACATCTGGGACGCGGGTGGCATCATCCATTTCTTTTGCACCTTGCAGCATGGCGCGGACATCAATGCCTTGCAGCGCTGCTGGTACTAGCCCCACAGCAGACATTTCTGAGGTGCGTCCTCCCACCCAGTCGTACATAGGAAACCTAGCCAGCCAGCCTTCCTCTTTGGCTACTTTATCGAGGTTGCTATCAGGGCTAGTAATAGCTACCGCATATTGAGCAAATTCCAAATTATGACCGGCGTAAGCCTTTTTAACTTCAATCATGCCATTGCGAGGTTCTGGCGTTCCCCCTGATTTGGAGATTACCAATACTAAAGTACTGGCAAGATTGTTTCGCAAATGATTCAGAACGCGATCGATACCTGCCGGATCGCTGTTATCAATAAAGTGAATTTTCAGGGGCGGGAAATCAGACGCCAAAGCTTCAGCGACAAATTGGGGACCGAGGGCGGAACCACCAATACCAATAGAGATAATATCTGTGAAGCGGTTGGCTCTGGGAGGATGAATAGCACCTGTTTGGACTTTTTCCGCAAAGGCTTCGATTTGTTCGAGGGTTTGGACAATTTCTTGTGTAAGTTCTGGAGTTGGCGCTAAATCAGGATTTCGCAGCCAATAGTGTCCAACCATGCGGTTCTCATCAGGATTTGCGATCGCACCCTTCTCCAGTTGAGCCATATCCGCAAACGCCTTTTCAAACTTCGGCCGCAACGACTCCACAAAGGCATCATCGAACCGCATTCGACTTACGTCTAAGTACAGTCCCAATCCCTCGTGGAAATATAACCAGTTTTGGTATCGTTGCCAAAGTGCCCTAGCATCCATAGGGAAATCTCAAGTAAAGTGTTTTTCAAAAACCAGTTTAATGGAAGGTAATAGCGATCCCTGCCTAGCCTTATACAGTTTACAGTTTTAAGTGTTCGCTTAACTCTTTCCTTTAAACATCTGGCATAGGGATGACACGCAAAAATTTCACAATTTCACCCCTAATTTCTATACCAATGAGATAATTATCTAGAGTGAAGCGGTGAAAAATTCCTTCACTATCAAGCTGTCGTAGCTCTTTTAGTCCACTCAACTGCCACTTTTGGGCAAACTGAGTAAACACAAAATCATACACCCGCTCGTAAGCAGCAGGTTCTAAATTTTTCAGGTCTAGCAAAAAAGACCTTGCATAGCGCACTTCTAGACTCACTAGACGTTATACCATTTTGGATTTTGGATTTGAGATTTTGGATCGTGCACTCCTGCAAACAAGCAAGCTACCCATACTGAAACGAGATCGAAAGCACTGCTACCTTAGAAAAACATTAGCAGTCGTATTGCTTCATCATGGGTTAAGATGTCCCACGGCTGCTGCGATCGCTTCACTTTTTGTATGGCTTTAAGCATATAAAAGTCACAATGTAAAGCTTCAAGAACGTCCCAAATGCTTTGCAGATCCTCGTCGGCTAACTGCTCGATTAAATGATGCATTCTCAGTCGTAGCAAATTCATACGTTAATTATTCCTTATAAGCAAACACCAACAGTAAATAGTATTCCCAAAAAATTAGTCAGGCTTAACGAAAATTGCAGTACTATGCTCAAGCTAAGCTAAAATTTATTCGCTCAGTCTGGGAGGTAGGAAGGCTGAGGGGCGTGTGGGAAGATCAAGTTCAACCTTTTAACCTCAACTCGATAATTTATTTGTTGGAACTTCCCCACTCCTTACAGACGCGATTAATCGCGTTTCTACCTACTCCCTACTCCCTACTTTCCACTCCTTAATATGGTTGAATATCTCATTTTCTTAGCAATTTCTACAGCCAGTTTTGCCCTATTCGCTCTCGGACTGAATTTGCAGTGGGGCTTTACTGGGTTAATTAATTTTGGTCATATTGCTTTCATGACCCTGGGAGCATATACAACTGTGTTGTTAAGCTTCAAGGGCGTTCCTCTACTGATATCGGCGCTCCTTGGAGGAATCGTAGCCGCTTTGTTGGGTTTGATAATTGGTTTTGCGACTCTGCGCTTGCGAGAAGATTACCTAGCAATTGTCACCATTGGTACAGGAGAATTAATTCGTTTAGTAGTCAATAATCAGGAATTACCTGTAGGAAATTCTTGGGTTTCTGGAGCGTTTGGCGTACAAAGTTATCCCATACCCTTCTCCACACAGCCGAGTTTGTTTTTGAGATTAGTGATGATTGGACTGTTAACACTATTAGCTGTCGTAACTTTGTTTACGTTATGGCGATGGATTCGCACTGCCCAAAGACTTAAAGCCGCTGATTCTAGCCAAAGGTTGAATAGCAAACAAGAATTTGCATCACGTTTGGGAGTGGGAATTTTGTTAGCAGTTTTGGCAGTAGCAATTTATATATCTGGGGTAATTGGACTGTATAACTACAACCCAAAAGCAGGCTTGATGTTGGTGTTGCTGTTGGTTTTAGCACTTGTATTTTGGCGGTTAGAAATTTTGGTGCGATCGCCTTGGGGTAGAATTCTCAAAGCTATCCGTGAAGATGAAGAAATTCCCAAGGCACTGGGAAAAAATGTATTTTGGTATAAATTACAATCTCTCATGCTTGGAGGTGCGATCGCTGGCATCGCTGGCGCTTTTTTCGCTTGGCAACTCGGCGCTATTTATCCTGATAATTTTCAGCCCCAGCTGACCTTTGATACTTGGATTATGGTGATTTTAGGCGGTTCTGGTAATAATATTGGCACAATCTTAGGCGCGGTAATTTTCTTCGCTTACGATGCCATCACGCGAGAAGTTTTACCTAGAATCGTCCCCTTTGATGAAGCACGTTTGGGTGCATTTCGCATCATGGTAATCGGATTAATTTTAATGGTACTGATGATTTGGCGTCCTCAAGGTATCTTAGGGAAAAAGGAGGAACTCACCCTTGGTAAATAACCAATCATCACCACTTCCTCTGCTCGTAGCCACTGGACTTTCTAAAAGCTTTGGCGGTGTTAAGGCAGTTAATGAAGCAAAAATCGAAGTTGCAAAAGGCAGCATCACGGGTTTAATTGGCCCCAATGGTGCTGGTAAAACCACTTTATTTAATTTACTCTCCAACTTCATCCGCCCAGATAAAGGACGAGTAATTTTTGACGGCGAACCTATTCACAATTTGCAACCATATCAAATCGCCCAACAAGGGGTAATACGCACCTTTCAAGTTGCAAGAACTCTCTCGCGGTTGTCGGTGTTAGAAAATATGTTGTTGGCGGCGCAAAAACAAACCGGTGAAAACTTTTGGCAAGTGCAGTTACAACCGCATATAGTAGCCAAGGAAGAAAAGCAACTCCAAGAACGAGCAATGTTTTTGTTAGAATCAGTGGGCTTGGCAAAAAAAGCACACGATTATGCTGGTGGTTTATCTGGCGGACAACGCAAGCTATTGGAAATGGGACGCGCACTCATGACTAATCCCAAGTTAATTTTGTTGGATGAACCAGCAGCAGGGGTAAATCCGAGATTAATTGATGATATTTGCGATCGCATTATTACTTGGAATCGGCAAGATGGCATGACATTTTTGATTATTGAACACAATATGGATGTCATTATGTCCTTGTGCGATCGTGTTTGGGTACTTGCCGAAGGACAGAATTTGGCTGACGGTATCCCAGCAGAAATTCAAACGAATCCAAAAGTTCTCGAAGCTTATTTGGGAAAATAATTTCTGATATAAAAATATATCTCCTTATGAAAAATAAGATTCCCAACTTTTCAAATAAGTTGGGAATCTTATTTTTCACAAATAATTTAAGCTTGATACCATTTATTTCTGAGGCTGCGGCAAAATTTTTTACTTCTTTCTTTGCGTCCTTGGCGGTAGCCCGTGGCAAGCAATTATCAGCCCGAACGCCAATAAACTGCATTCTCTCGCTGCATCAACTGGTAGCCTATCAATTCCCGTCGTAGGGTGGCGTAGTCAGGATGGTAGTGCTTGAGAATATCATTCACTGTGCGTTCTGGATACTGAACCCCAATTTCAAATCTATTTGCTAACCACTTGAGAATTACTAAGCGCTTTTTGCGACTAGCAGGGATTTCTTTGAGGCGTTGGACAGAGTTGTTATCGGAGACATCGACATCAAAATAGTTTTTCAATACTTTGTTTTCCCAGGCTTCAGTATCTACATCCTGTATCAAAGAAGCAATTTGCTCAGGTGTAAAAATTTGCTTACTGATGCTTTGCAAAGCCTCACTATCCAACTGGTACAGGCGACTATTACCCTCAGGGCGCATAGTGACTAAATTTAATTCCTTAAGTTTCGCTAGATGATGGGATACAGTCGGTTCCTTAAGTTGCAGTAATACAGCTAATTCTTCGACGCTGCACTCCTGATTCGCCAGGATACCTACAATCTTCAATCTGCTTTCGTCTGCTAAAGCTTTGAAAAATCGCAACAGGGTCTGAAACTGTTCTTTCTCCATAATTTGTTATGATCGAATTAGATATCAATCTAATTAGAAAAAAATCAAATTAGCTCTGCTGTCCTCTTCTGACACAGCATTGCCTTCTCTTCGCTAATTGTAAATTAATGTTAATTCTTAGATTTTTTTCGTAGAAAATTGAGATTTCTTAAGTTGTTCTTTACATTTCGCCATGATACGTCCCTCATCAATTAGGAACAGAAGAAGAGGGAGTATCCTGCAACAGGGTACTTCACTTGTACAAGCAGCGAGATTTTTGGGTGTAGACCACAGTACTTTAATACATGGCTCTGCAAAGAGGACAGATTCCCACTACCAGAAGAAACGGGCGGACTGTCATTAGCCAAGGAGCCTTAATGGACTATAGAGCTAGAACCAGACCACTTTTATAGTTCTTGATTGAGTAGAACAGAACTTCGTAGGGGCAAAGCGTGTTGCTCATTGGCGTCAACTTCAGAACAGAAAGCCTAAATTTTTTGAGTGTCAGCTGAAAAAGTAATATCATTCACTACAAAATTTTAAAATATGCTGGGCAGTGATTTGTGGTTGTTCTAGGTGAGGAAGATGTCCACAATCTTGAATCCAGGTCAGGGTACTATGTGGAATTGCTCTTTTAAACCTTATGGCGTCCTTAGTGCCCAAAATTTTATCGGAATCCCCCCATAAAATTAGGGTTTGTTGCACAATTTGTGATAATTTTTGAAATCTAAAAGCACTGTAACCACCACTTTTTGTGAAAGCAATCAAAGCTTGATGCCAACTCGGCATTTGTAGATGCAATGCGCCACAATATAAAGCATCTAAAGAAGCAAGACTTTGATTTTTATACCCAATGCGGGAAACGCGATCGCGCACCTTCATATTACTCAAAAACTGAGTTGCTAAATAATCCAATGGTGGAAACATTAATTTACTTAATGGTGAACCACCTGCCAACCCAGCACTATCAATTAACACTAACTTCTTGACAATTTCCGGGTAAGTTAGCGCTAAATCAATCGCTGTTGCACCCCCCATTGAAGCCCCAACTAAAATTACAGGTTGGTTAATCAGGCTTTTCCAAAAATAATAAAGATGGGTTTTAATCGCAGTTGGGCTATAGGCAATCCCTGAGATCCTATCTGTAAAGCCAAAACCCAACAAATCCACTGCCCACGTTTCATTATTTTCAGCAAGCAATGGCAAAAGCCGACGAAATTCTAATACAGAACTGTCAAAACCGTGAATTAATAAAATAGGAGTTCCATCGCTCCCTTGTTTAACATAAGTTGTGGTAATTGGTTGATTAGTTAAAGGTGTTGCGATCGCAGAAGTTTGAATACTCCGAGCTAGAGCGATCGAGGCTGCTTCTGTTAGTTGCCCAACTGCTGTAGGAAGAAAATTCGGAAACATAAATATCAGTTTATCGTACTAGGTCACTTCCAAACATCGCTGATTTTGTTAAACCACAAAATTACAAAAACTAATATTATTAATTATCGCTAGTAATATATAAAATATAATTGCGCCCCCATCAAAATATTCTAACTCCCTACTCCCTACTCCTCCAAGTCACCATTAAAGAAAGTTTTCCAAAATGTCAAAATTGGGACTAAACCCACGTACAATTAATATCACTTATTCTTGAGTTAGGAGCTAATGCCATGCCGATGGCGGTTGGCGTAATTGAAACTTTAGGTTTTCCTAGTGTCTTAGCCGCGGCAGATGCAATGGTAAAATCTGCCGCAGTCACACTGGTGTATTATGGTCTAGCCGAGAGTGGTCGCTTTGTAGTTGCCGTCCGGGGACAAGTTGCTGAAGTAAAAAGAGCTGTTGCAGAAGGTATTGATGCTGGAGAGCAAGTAAAGGCCCAAACAGTAATCACCCATTACATTGTTCCCAATCCCCCGGAAAATGTGGAAACTATATTACCAATCCATTTCACTGAAAAATCAGAACCTTTCCGTATGTTCTAAGCAATTTCGCCATCAAAATCTGTAGCGAAGCTTCGTACAATTAATTTGTCGCGCCACATTATCGTTTATTCATACAGGAGATTACTAATGTCCCTACAGGCAGTCGGATCGCTGGAAACGAAGGGTTTTCCTGCTGTGCTAGCAGCAGCAGACGCTATGGTAAAAGCTGGTCGAGTCACTCTGGTTGGTTACATCCGAGTTGGTAGCGCTCGCTTTACAGTTAATATTCGTGGCGATGTTTCTGAAGTCAAAACAGCTATGGCTGCTGGTGTTGAAGCCGCAGAAAATGTTTATGGTGGTACTCTAGAGTCTTGGGTGATTATTCCTCGTCCCCATGAAAACGTTGAAGCTGTTCTACCAATTGCTTACACAGAAGAAGTCCAACAATATCGAGAATCTGTAGAAAACCCCATTGTTAGATCCTCGAACGGACGATAAATCAAGCCCAGTTTTTTTACTTTTGGCGTTGGCGGAGTCAGACGCTCGCAGGCTCGCTAACGCTACGCTATCGCCTTAGACCAATGGCTCATGTTTGTTTGGAAGTCAAGCGTCTTTGGCTTTGCTCAAAAATTAAAACGAACAATTCCTACATTTATCCCTATTATTTAGAATAGCGATCGCTATCCAGCATACTAGAATCCATTGGCGCTATTAGCACCTACATTGGTTTTCTGCGAAGCTCATTCATATCTTGATTCAGGAATACCCAAAATCTATCAAGTTTTATCGTAAGTCAAAGGGTTTAAGACCTCTTTGTTACAAAGTTGTGATGACTGCGAGAAGCAAGCTACAGATTTTGCGCTACGTCTATACGTAGTCCCAGTTTCAGTCGGGGTTTAAATCCCTGCCTCAAAATGTCTTTAATTTTGAATTTGGAATTTTGAATTGTTAACTGAAGTTTGTCTAATTACTTACGTATTAAAGTATCAGGGATTTCAGTTAAGTGCAGTAGACAACATAACTCTGTAGTATGGGTTAGAGCCTGTTTTGCTTCCAATTCCGACTTGGAAAATTTAGCAAATATGGTGTATTTTTCCATCACAGTAACAGTATTTGCAAGCAATATTTATACAAGCATCAATTAGCTTGATTAGTGGATTTGTAACATCAAATTATTATTAATTGCTAATTACCATGTATATACTTAGTGAAACAATTTTATGGTTTCAAGTAAAACCAAGTATTTAACTACGTAAAGTATTGCCGAGAGTTGAAACTTATACGGGTGAAATAACGTCTGATATTGAGTTAAATTATATTCGTTCTTCGGCTGGGTTCCCCAAAGTCAGATTTCCCCAACCCATCTTTTGTAATTATGTATTATCCTCACTACTCTAGGTAGATTTCTGTTGTCAGTTAAAAAACATAACTTAACAAAAAGTTTAAATTAACAGAATTGACGGAAACGCCTCATAGACATTGGTTTGGGGCACTTTGAATATCTAAGTAAAACATCAACAGAGAAATTTCTGCATAAAGTTAGTGAATTTAGACGTAATAAAAGTGGAATCACTGAGATGTTTTCATGAGTTTCATGAAATCTGGGGCAACTGCCAGTTAAACAATTAGGTTAGGTGGGATAAATGGGGGTTGTGATGCAAACTTCAAAATTGAGTTTCGAGGAGCGCAATCTCGCTATGACAAAGGATTTAGAAAAACTGGCTTTAGATTGGCAAAAGCGCTTAGCTGTAGAATGTCCAGAACAAAGTGAAGCTACTAGACAAAGTATTATCCTCTGGCTGCTGGGATCGGACTCAAAACGGTTTGATCTGTTTAACCCGAAAGAACTTGACATTGCTAAGCAAGCAATGGAATATCGCTGGAGGATTTTACGTCAACGCTACTTAGGGCTGGGGCGAGAACGTGCTTATCGCAACTTGATAACCCGACTGGGAAGTTTAGCAACATTACGGAATAAAATTCAGACTTGGGTTGCCCTTAGTCGCGATCGCCAGCGCAGTGTCATAGATGTGTTGCAAGAAGTACTACAAGAATTATTGCAAAACGACACCTACATGCAACAGCAAATGGTTGACATTGCCAAATATACAAGCGATCGACGATTAGCGGATGCTTTGCTGTTTGCCAGTGTAGAAGAATATTGTTTGCGACCAGTACGCAATCAACCCCTATTGGCTTACCGTTTTGTAAATTACTTGCGTCGTACTCAGCGTGGCGGCTTAACCCAAGTACCTAGCCGTGATTTGGTTAGATTAGTCTCAGAAGAAGTTCTCACAGACGACAGTGACAATCGAGTGAACTTAGTCGATAGTCAGGCGATCGCAGAATATCAAGAAGCACAACAACAAGAAGAACAACAGGCGCTACGTCAGTCCGTACAAAGAGAATTTGAAAATTATTTACAAGAAAATCTGGGAACGGAGGCAGTGGAGTGGCTACGATTGTATCTCCAAGGTAAATCCCAAGAAGAAATTGCCAAAAGACTGGATAAGCCGACTAGAGAAGTATACCGACTGCGAGAAAAAATTAGTTACCACGCTGTGCGTGTCTTTGCCCTCAAAGGGAAACCAGAACTCGTAGATAGTTGGCTCTCAATTTCCTTGGAAGAACATAACTTAGGGCTAACACAAAACCAATGGCAGCAACTTTATGAAAAACTCACCCCTCTGGCGCGGCAGATCCTAGATTTGCGGAGAGCAGGGAAATCAATAGAAGAGATAGCCCAAGAATTAAAACTCAAAACCCATCAAGTGCTAGGTGAATGGACAAAAGTCTATCTTGCAGCCCAAGCTTTAAGAACTCAAGATTAACTCGTAGTGTAGACGCGGGGATAGGCCAGATGAGGAAGCAGGGGAGCAGAGGGGAGGTTGTAGTAAGTCTTTCCCCTTTACTCCCTGTATTTTTTACATACCCAATCCCCGGTATTTTCCGTAATGCTTAATCGAAAATTTATCTTCTACTTACGTCTACTTATGTAATAGATAATTGAATTTTTAACAATCCAACAAAGTATCTTTACTAACTACCTACTAGACTAGAAGGAAAATATTATATAAGAAAATACCAAGTAATAAAATCTATGTTGTCTTCAGAGGGCGAACTCACAAATAGCACAGCCAATAGGCAACAGACGCCAACTGCTACACAAAGTAAGTGGGAGCAAGAAGGCGAACGCGAGCAAATATTCCAGCTAATGGATAGTTTTTTGTCCTTTGAAGCTTGTCTTTACCATCAAATTTTGCCTATTGGATTAAAAGACAACAAGCTCTTGCTAGGTATGGTTCATCCACAAGATGCTGAGGCACTAGATTATGTTGGTCGGATTGCGTCTTATATGAATTCCACACTCATAACTGAGGCGATCGCAGCTGACGCTCACCGCAGAATACTTTCAGCCTACCTCAACCACAAGAATACGTCCCAACTAGATGCTCAACAAGGACATGAGCAAATAACAGTTACCATTGTTGACAGGTTTATTGCCTCTGGTGATACTTACTCTGAATCATACGACCTACCAAAATTCATAGCACCTGAAACACAGACTAATGAGCATTCTTCGCAGGGGATAGATTTTCCAAATCCAGATAATCCCCCTCAAATTTCTACCTTTTTGACCTCCGGCAATATAGGTCAACAAGGGGATACTTCCAAAGCCGCATTAGTAGAAAATCTATCTATTCTGCCAGTGGAAGTTCCCGGACTGTTTAGTCCTGTAGAAGTGCTGGCAACACTACCACCTAAGAGATTACTAGAAGAATTACTAGGGCGAATTTTGGCAGGGGGAATTGGTCGGTTGTATCTAGAAAGACAACCTTATGAAGGCAGGATACTATGGAGTGACAATGGAGTGTTGCAGTCTGTATTAGACAAAGTGCCGCTCTCTGTTTTCCAAGGAGTACTTAATGAGTTAAAGCGGTTTGCTTCTCTGCCTATTATCAAGGTTGCAGAACCAAAACAGGTAGAGAAAGAATGTTTGTATCAAAAAACCCGTTTGTTATTACGCTTGCGAGTTATGCCAGGAATGTATGGCGAAGAAGCCACACTCCAAGTTTTGCGGGGAGCAGCATTAAAGTTTTATCAGCAACAACAGTTGACCCGTTTAAGTCGGGATGCCTTAGGAATTTCTCAGCAACTAAGCTTCAAGTTGCATGAACTACAAGAACGACTTTTTCTCAATCGCGACCTTGACTCTGAGCAATTAGAGGCTTTAGTTACCCTGAATCAACTAGTGAAAAGTTTAGATCAACAACTCAAAAGACTAGCACTAGACACCAATCCACTGACAAACAGCAAATCATAACTCTATCAGTGAAACCGCTGATTTCGATCGCAATACATAATTGTTATGTTGTAATCGAACTCTGAACCGACCGATCTAAGAAGCTTAGAACAAATAAATATAAATCTTACGTCTGTATTCTACGTAAGATTACGGTTGAAAGAAACTTATAGTAGCCAAGTTAATTTTTCGCTTTTAAATCCATATTATTGCAAATATTTCATGCAAACAGAGGTTTTTAGTGAACTTTTCCCCTTGATGAGTACAGCCAACCCACAGACTTTGGAATGGCTGCTCAACGTTGCAATTGAACATGAATACCCAGGTGGGCGAGCTGTTCTCATGGAAGATGCTTGGGGTAATGCCGTTTATCTCGTGGTTTCTGGTTGGGTGAAAGTCCGACGTACCGTCGGGGAAGATTCAGTAGCTCTGGCAATTTTTGGCCGTGGAGATTTTTTTGGAGAAATGGCAATTTTAGATGAATCTCCCCGCTCAACTGATGTCATTTCCCTTTCACCTGTGAAGTTACTTAGCATCTCCAGAGAACGGTTTATTCAAATATTGTTTAAAGACCCGCAATTACATCACCGAATGTTGCAATTGATGGTGCGGCGACTACGGCAAATTAACCTGCGCTTGCAAATGCGGTCTTCACCACCAGCGGTCAAACTCGCTCATACCTTAGTGACTCTAGGCGAAAGCTATGGTCAGGAATCAAACCAAGGAAGAGAAATTTTTAACATTCCCTTTAAAGATTTAGCAGAGGTGACAGAAATCGGCGTTGAAGAAACCACCAAAATCATGGAAAAGCTGCATGAGAAAGGGTGGATTAAAATTGACAGCACCAACAACATTACTTATCTTGTAAACTTCAAACAGTTGATGAACTTGGCAGGTAGAGTGTAATTGCTTTATTTATTACCCATTCTCTAGTAGTAAGTTGTTCTACATTTAAGTTACATAACTAGGGCAGGCAAGATAGCCACCCTACAAAAGTTTGATTTAATCTGATTATGCAATTTAGATGTTTTTAGTTTATTACCCAAATAAAACTTATTTTTCTCAACTACCCTACGGATAAATCTGAGCAATTCTAACTCAGGACTTACGCAAAATTATGAAAAAACGAACCACAAAGGACACAAAGAACACAAAGAAATAAGAGTTTCAGAGAGTTTTTGCGTAAGTCCTATAACTTACTGCGTGAGTATAGTAGGTAGTTTTCCTTCGGGGAGTTGCAACCGTGTGCCCCACAGTGAAGATGCTTGCTGAGGATAAATTCCTTTTGTAGGGACATCCAAAAATTAAATTACTCAATTCCTGCATCTAATACGACTGATTCTGCTTCCCCTGCTCAAGAACTGCCCACTAAAGCGATTGATTATTATTTTTATTTGGAAGTCCCCTACCCCATGAACCAAAAATCCCCAGCTTATAGCCGTGGGGAGTGTCATAAACTACCAGCGTGGTTGAATTTTGCACGCGAAGTTAGTATCGTAAACTATATTTTCAAATCAACAGTAAAAATATTTATCCGAATCTGCCGCTGACGTAATCTCGCGTATATTCTTGCTTAGGATTGTTGAAAATCTGCTCTGTCAAATCATATTCTACTAGATAGCCCATTTTTGAGCCACTTTCCGTTGCCTGGGCATTAAAAAACGCTGTCATATCCGACACCCGTGCAGCCTGCTGCATATTGTGGGTGACGATGATAATGGTGTATTGAGACTTCAGTTCTTGAAGTAATTCTTCAACTCGCAAAGTTGAAATTGGGTCAAGGGCTGAGCAGGGTTCATCCATTAGGAGAACCTCTGGTTGAATTGCTAAGGCACGAGCAATACACAAGCGCTGCTGTTGTCCACCAGATATAGATAGACCACTTTGTTTGAGTTTATGCTTAACTTCATCCCATAAAGCAGCTTGTCGCAGACTCCGTTCTACTAATTCATCCATATCACCTCGATAACCGTTAATCCTAGCTCCAAAGGCGATATTTTCATAAATTGATTTCGGGAAAGGGTTCGGCTTTTGAAACACCATACCAATCCGACGGCGCAATTCTACTGTATCAATCCTCTTGTCATAAATATCAGTTTCACCAAAGGTAATTCTTCCCTCAATGTGTGCGCCGGGAATCAAGTCATTTAAGCGATTAAAACATCTTAGTACAGTGCTTTTACCACATCCAGAAGGACCAATAAAGGCTGTGATTTTGTTTTTACCAACGTTTAAATTAACATCACGAACTGCTTTGAAATTACCATAGAAAACAGATAATTGTTCAGCTTGCAATATAGTCTCAGATGTAGCAGTTGTTGAGTTTAATACCATAAAAAAATTCAGAGAAATACTGAAAACGTGCTTGACTTATTTAGCGAGACTGCTGGAATTTATTGCGTAAATATATAGCTGATGAATTCATCAAAAGCAGCACGATCATCAAAACGATAATGCCAGCAGCAGCATTCTCGTGAAAATCGGTTTGAGGACGAGAAACCCAGTCAAAAATTTGAATTGGTAATGCTGTGAAAGAACTTTGCAAGCCTTTTAAAGAAAGATCGGGCAAGAAAGTAATGAAACCAACAGCCCCAATTACAATCAACGGAGCTGTTTCGCCGATCGCTCTTGAAAGTGCCAAAATTGTACCAGTCAGGATACCTGGCAAAGCAATGGGGAATATTTGTTCTCGAATGATTTGCCATCTATTTGCACCAAGGGCAAAACCAGCCTGCCGCAAGCTATCGGGAACAGCACGCAAGGCTTCACGAGTAGTAATGATGATGATTGGTAGAATCAATAAGCTCAAGGTTAAAGCACCAGCTAGCACACTACGTCCTTGAGTAATTGGTTCCATCACCCTGACAAAAATTTGCAAACCCAACAAGCCATAAATAATGGATGGCACCGCTGCTAAGTTTGCAATGTTGATTTCAATTAACTGAGTAAACCAGTTATCTTCAGCATACTCTTCTAAGAAAATGCCTGCGCCTACTCCTAAGGGAAATGAGATTAAAGCCGTTATCACCAATAGCCAGATAGTGCCGACTAAGGGAGCTAAGATCCCGGAAGAGGAGGCACGACGAGAGGAAAAACTGGTCAGAAAAGACCAATTCAAACGCCCAAGACCGTCAGCTAAAATATCAATCAGCAAAACAGCTAACACCACCAGTGCAAATAAAGTTGCAGCCCAAGTGGCGATCGCAAAAATTTTGTCAAGATTGTAGCGCTTATCGATAGACAGATCGAAGTTCCGATTTGCGCCAGAGTCAAATTGATTTTTAGAGTGAATATTACTCTTTGTCATTCGTATTTCTCCCGGAAGCGGCGAACAAACCAGTAACTAAAAATATTCAGAGCTAAGGTCATGATAAATAATGTCATGCCCACTGAAAAAATAGTTTTATATGCCAGCGAACCTGCTGGTGTATCTCCTTTACTGACTTGAACAATGTAGGCTGTCATTGTCTGAATTGGCACTAGCGGATTCAAGCCCAATTGAGGATTTTGACCAGCCGCTATCGTCACAATCATTGTTTCACCGATAGCGCGGGAAATCGCCAATATGAAAGAAGCTACTATCCCAGATAAAGCTGCTGGTAATACTACGGAAATAATTGTTTCCCTTTTAGTTGAACCTAGTGCATAAGCACCTTCTCGCAAACTACGCGGAACGGAATAAAGAGCGTCTTCACTTAGAGAAGCTACCAGAGGAACAATTGAAACTCCCAAAATTAAACCCGCACTCAAAGCATTAAATCCCTGCATACCAGGAATGAATGTTTGTAGGAAGGGTGTAACTGTCAACAGTGCAAAGTAACCAAAAACAACGGTGGGCACCCCTGCCAAAATTTCTAGGGCTGGCTTGAGCCATTTGCGAAGCTTCGGTGGAGCATACTCACTCAAGCAGATAGCTGCTAGTAATCCCAGTGGTAACGCTACTGCGATCGCAATTACAGATATCAACAATGTGGCGCTAATTAGCACCATGATTCCAAACTGCTTATTGGCAAACAATGGTGTCCATTGTGTGTCTGTTAAAAACCGCCAGATGGAAACTTCTTGAAAAAATGATACTGTCTCAAAAATCAATGTTAAAACAATACCGATTGTCGTTGCTACGGAGACAAACGCAAACAAGGCAAACAAGCTTTTGACGCCAAATTCAATCCGCTTACTCAAAGCCCGATTGGGCTGCCATAAGTTGGAATTATTTGGTTGATTAGATAACGGATTGGAAGTCATTAGGGGACAACCTCATAAATTCAAACTTCCTTTGCATGTAAAAACATAATGCTATTTTGGAAAAATTGCCCTTGTGCTGGAAATTTAGCTGAACTTTCAACACAAGTAAGGCTTAAATCAAATTTGCTTACTCTGAGTATGAACGATAGCTACTTCCAGCTACCAGGGCTGAGTCTTCAATTGTGCTTAGAGGATCAAAAGAGTCATCAGGGCTATCTGTTACTTTTCTTTTTTGAGAAGTTCTTTGAGAGTGACACCCACTTGAGAACCTTTACCCTCAAAAACTGAACCTACCTTCCCATTATTGAAGCGTGTTTGAACTTCAGGGAGTAGATCGCTGGGTAAAGGCACATAACCCACTTCTGTAACTAGCTTTTGGTTAGCTGGAGCATAATTGAAATCAACAAAAGCCTTGACATCAGGACGCGTCGCCACAGTTTTTTTGACATAGATAAATTCTGGGCGAGAAAGCGGCTGATAAGTACCATCACCGATAGTTTGGGGACTGGGTTGAACACAACCTTTACCACCATCAATGGCAACCAGCTTTAATTTGTCTTTGTTATTTTCGTAATAGGCATAGCCAAAGAACGCCAATCCGCCTTTGTCAGCGCTCACACCTTGTACCAGCGTATTGTCATCTTCACTAGCAGTGTAGTCTCCGCGGCTTTCCCCTTCTTTACCTACAATTGCTTGGGTGAAATAGTCGTAAGTACCCGAATCAGTACCAGGGCCGTACAAACCGATTTTTTCCGCAGGGAATTTCGGGTTAATCTGGTTCCATTGGGTGACTTTGCCTTGAGCGGATGTCTCCCACATTTTCTTTAATTCATCAACTTTGAGGCAATCAGCAAAGTTATTTTGGGGGCTAACCACCACTGAGAGACCATCGTAAGCGATCGGCAGTTCAATGTACTCGATATTGCCTTTTTTACAGAGTTCTACTTCCTCTGGCTTAATGGGGCGGGAAGCATTAGAAATATCAGTTTCACCCGCGCAAAACTTTTTGAAACCGCCGCCTGTACCAGAAGAAGCTACAGTCACTTTGACACCAGGATTCGCCTTTTGAAACTCTTCTGCCATCGCCTCAGAAATAGGATAGACGGTACTAGAACCATCCACCTTGACTGTTCCAGATAAATTCGATCCGGTTGCTGTATTGGTGGCTGGGGTAGCGCCGCCTTCAGATCCTGGGCTAGAGTTGTTAGAAACCTGATTGTTTTCGCCGCCGCAAGAGCTAATACCAATTGCCAAAGCAACTAGGGGAGCAACCAACCGCACCTTTGAAGAGAACATAAGGATCTTTATAGATGATGCTATGGATTAACAGTATGAACATTAGCATTTAAGAGTGACAGAAAAGTTAACAACCGGTTAAGTCAATCCTAATACATACTCAAAAAACTAAAAATTAAAGTCAGTAAAGGCACATTTTTACATCAGTAATAATCTAAAATATGATTTAAATTATACTACTATATTCTCGGGAATAAACTAAATACAGATAATTTGGGTACGCTAAAAATACTTTTTGGAATCTGCACATTTTTAAATTAATTTAGGTCATATATTAGTAATCAAATATCAATCAAGATGCAGGTTTAAACTCAGGTATTCTACCGAGAGATTAGAACCCCTACATAGTTTTTTAGTTCTGCAAAGGTCTACAGGCAAACCAAGGTGGGAAAGTTCATATATTAATGTTTATACTGGTTGCTATTGGTTTTCCCTTTTGCCTTTCCTTGGTTGCCTGATAAATGTTTGCTGCTTCCAACCAATTACTCTGGTCTATGATTGGCTTACTCCTGACAATGGGTGGCACCTTCCTAGAAGCTTATGGCATCACTTCACCTTGGAGTTGGAGTCAGCACGGAATTCAGACTTTTTCTTTAGGTGTAACTTTTCAAATTGGCGCAGTACTCCTTGTAGGTTGTTTGGGTGGTAAAAATGCTGGTGCGCTCTCACAAATTGCCTACTTAGTCATGGGGTTAACCTTATTGCCAGTATTTGCCGATGGTGGTGGTATTGGTTATGTTAAGCTATCTCAGTTTGGCTATTTGCTGGGCTTTATTCCTGGAGCTTGGATTTGTGGTTTGTTTGCCTTTAAGGCTAGACCCCGATTAGAAACCCTGGCTTTTAGTTGCATCTGTGGGTTGTTAACTCTCCACCTATGCGGTATTACTTATTTGATTATTAGTTATCTTTTTCAGTGGAAAGGCACAGAAAATTTACCTTTGATGGAAGCAATTCTCAGATACTCTTGGTTTGCACTGCCAGGCCAACTAACTGTAGTCTGTGCCGTCACTGTAATAGCATATGTATTGCGTCACTTAATGTTTTATTAGTCATTAGTCCTTTGTTCAATGCCCAATACTCCGGCTTACCTCGACTTTGCTACTTCGACTGCGCTACTTCGGCTGCGCCAACGGCTCCGCTCAGCACAAGTCGCTCAGTAGAAGTGCCCAATGACCAATGCCCAATGACTAATTTGCCATGCGTTTAAAAAATCGCCTTTTCTGGATTTCTGCCTTCATAGCTTTTTTCTTAGACCAAATAACAAAATACTGGGTGGTGCAAACCTTCAGCTTGGAGCAAACAGTACCCCTCTTACCTGGGATATTTCACTTGACTTACGTGACTAACACTGGTGCAGCTTTTAGTCTGTTAAGCGGGAAAGTAGAATGGTTGCGCTGGTTATCTTTAGGAGTGAGTTTAGTTTTGATAGCACTGGCGTTGTTTAGTCCAACGTTAAATCTGTGGGATCAGCTAGGCTATGGCTTAATTTTAGGTGGAGCTATGGGCAATGGCATCGATCGCTTTGTTTTAGGCTATGTCGTTGATTTTCTAGATTTTCGGCTGATCAACTTTGCTGTATTTAATGTGGCAGATTCATTTATTAGTATCGGTATCGTTTGCCTGCTAATTGCTTCCTTGCAAAAAACACCAACTTCAACTGGCAGGCCGGATTAAACTATTAAGCCTGGGATGATTCATCCCAGGCTATCGATAGTTCAAACCCTTTCTCAGTCATATATATGAAAACATGATTTCTGGGTTTGAGTTATTTAAGTTTCTAACTTACACCAGACACTATAACTGATGTAAGTTGTCAAGATCTCCAGCGATCGCCAATGGCAAATTAGTATGCAGATCTAAATTTAGTTGCCTGTGGCAGGAGTATTTGGCGAGGTAGAGCCTGGAACTGAACTAGGAGAGCTAGGAGTTGGTTCAGAAGCGCCAGAATCAGAAGGAGTGCCACTTTCTGGTGTTGGAACTACATTGGTGGGAGTGCCAGAGTCAGAAGGGGTACCACTTCCTGGTATTGGAGCTAAATTGCTAGGAGCGCCAGACTCAGAAGGAGTATTGCTTCCTGGTGCTGGAGTTATATTGCTAGGAGCGCCAGAGTCAGAAGGGGTAACACTGCCTGGTGCTGGAGTTATATTGCTAGGAGCGCCAGAGTCAGAAGGGGTAGCGCCTGGCGCTGGAGTTGTGGTAGTGCCATCAGGAGTGCCAGAACCGGATGGGGTGACGTTTTCTGGTGTGGTTGTGCTGTCAGGAGTTGTGGTTTCTGATGGCGTGGTTTCTGCTGGAACTGTAGTGCTACCAGGAGCAGCAGGCGTGACTGCTGTACCACCGCTACAGCGGGAGTTAAGCGGAAAATACTCGCACAGAATCTTCATACCTTCTGGCGACATCTTGATTTCCGTTGGTGAACTAGTGGAGGAGTCGCTACTGGATTGGGCTATGGGGGATTTACTGGATTCAGCTACAGCAATATTAGTGGTAAGTGCCAAAGATAGAGCTGTGCCAATCAGGGTCAGAGATTTTCCCAACATTTCTGAAATTAACCTCAACGGAACACTCGCACTATTAAAACAGACAATAGAATTTAGAAAATCTTCCTAAAAGAGGATATTTAGGTTTGTTTCAAAATATGTTGATATGTAAAACTAGTAAAAATTAAATCTGTTGTTTAGCAATCTAAAGTGTCTATAAATACAAACTTATGAGTGTTGCTTCTAGTTATTCAAATAGGAAAAGTAGACCAAATATGCATCTGAGAATAGAGAAACAAAATTATCTGTTGCCAAAAGAGCAATAAAAATTACAACCTTTTTCTACTTATGTAAAGTATTTAGGTATAAAATGAATCTAAAAAATCATCTAGCCAATTTATGCTTTGGCTTATGAGTAAAATGATGGAAGATTAGCATCTAAGTTGTAGTTCGCCCGATTCTTCACTAAAAAGTGTGATGTGAATAGCCGATGAGTTCTCCCCAACCCCCTCACAAGCCACAAACGTTACTAGGTCAACTGACTCAAGCAGTACACACAATTCAAGCTAGGGTCGATTTTTCCAAATTGGCGCTCAAGCCTAATGCCAAAGTGCCGGAACTCTGGGTGCAGGATGCGGGGGCGGATAAAGCAGAGGTATATCCACTGTTGGGCGATCGCTATGTTCTCGGTCGTAGCTCCAAATCCTGCGATATCGTCATCCGTAACCCTGTTGTCAGCCAAATTCACCTGTCGTTATCGCGTAATTCGACTCAGCGCACACCAGTTTTCATCATCAAAGATGAAAACTCCACCAATGGCATTTATCGTGGCAAGCGTCGTGTCAATTCCCTGGAATTGCGTCATGGCGACATTCTCACCTTGGGACCACCAGAACTCGCCGCTTCTGTACGATTGCAATACGTTGACCCGCCACCTTGGTATATCAAAGCTGCAACTTGGACAGGTTATGGCATCGGCGGTGTCAGTGCCCTGTTCGCCTTAGTGATTGGCGTCGAATGGCTAAAATTTTCAGTCAGACCCTTACCCACAGCTACACGCGCTCCAGTAGTTGTTTATGCTCGTGATGGAGCCACTCCCTTGAGAGAGCCTCGGACTACCTCTCACGTGGACATGAAGCGATTAGACGAATTTGGTCCTTATTTGCCTGCTGCCGTGGTCGCTTCTGAAGATAGCCGTTATTATTGGCATTTTGGGGTTGACCCGTTGGGAATTTTGCGAGCCGTGTTGATTAATAGCCGCAGCGGAGATGTCCAACAAGGAGCCAGCACCGTTACCCAACAAGTCGCCCGCAGCTTGTTCCGCGATTATGTAGGCAGACAGGACACCCTGGGACGTAAATTGCGGGAGGCAATTGTCGCCCTGAAGCTAGAAACGTTTTACAGCAAAGATGACATTTTGCTGATGTACTTAAATCGGGTTTTCTTAGGTGGCGATACCTCTGGATTTGAAGATGCAGCCAGGTATTATTTTGAAAAGCCAGCTAAAGATTTAAGTTTGGCGGAAGCTGCAACATTGGTGGGAATTTTACCAGCCCCCAACGCTTTTGATTTTTGTGGGGATGGACCAAATAAGCTAGAAACTGCTGAATACCGCAATCGTGTGATTAAGCGGCTGCTAGAGATGGGCAAAATCAAAGCAGAAGACGCCAATCGAGCCAGACGCTCCACTGTTCAAGTAAGTCCAAAAGTTTGCGAACAGCAAGCTAAAACCATCGCTCCTTACTTTTACAATTATGTTTTCTCTGAGTTGGAATCAATCTTGGGGGAGGGAGCAGCAAGAGAAGGCAACTATATTATCGAAACCAAGCTCGATCCAGCCATCCAAAGCCAAGCAGAAGCCGCATTGCGTAATTCAGTAAATAGCGCTGGTGCAAGTTTTAGGTTTTCTCAAGGGGCAGTGGTTACCCTTGACTCCAGTACCGGTAGTATCCTGGCAATGGTAGGAGGAACTGATTACAAAAAAAGTCAGTTCAATCGTGCAACTCAAGCTAAAAGACAACCGGGTTCCACCTTTAAAATCTTTGCTTACACCGCTGCCATCCAACAGGGGATTTCAGAATCAAAAAGTTATTCTTGCGCTCCTTTAACTTGGCAAGGCTTTACTTACAAACCCTGTCGTGCTGGTGCAGACACTAGTTTCGATATTGCCACTGGGTTGGCTCTTTCGGAAAATCCCATTGCTTTGCGAGTTGCCAGAGAAGTTGGCTTGGATAAAGTGGTGGCTATGGCCCAGCGTTTGGGGGTAAAATCCTCCCTCGATCCGGTTCCTGGGTTGGTACTAGGTCAAAGCGTGGTTAATGTTTTGGAAATGACTGGTGCTTTTGGTGCTATTGGCAATCGCGGCGTGTGGAATCCTCCCCATGCTATTAGTCGGATTCTAGACAGTGGTGATTGCCGCGATCGCAACGATCTAAAAACTTGCCGTGTCATCTACTCCTTTGACCAAGATCCAGACGCCAACAAAAGAGTTTTGCCAAATGGTGTCGCTGATGAAATGACTAGTTTAATGCGTGGTGTAGTCACCAGAGGTACTGGTCGTAGTGCCTCGATTGGGCTGGGGGAAGCTGGCAAAACAGGCACTACTGATAAAAACGTTGACTTATGGTTTATAGGTTTTATTCCCAGTCGGCGACTTGTAACTGGTGTTTGGCTGGGAAACGACAACAATTCCCCCACATCTGGAAGCAGCGCTCAAGCAGCTCAGTTATGGGGAAATTATATGCGGCGGATTACAAGGTGAATGGGCAATAGGCAATAGTAACTTAATTTCCCCATGCCCAATGCCCAATGCCCTAGTCCCCAATTACTGATATCCCTGCCAAGGAGTGATTTCCAATTTGCCACTAGGTTTGAATATCACTTGAAAGTGGGCAAGAGGTTCTTTGTTATTGGGGGGTGCTGCATTAGAGCCATAGATAGCGTTAAACATCTGCGGAAGGGGTGTTTCGCGGAAATAGTCAAAGGCAACTTGGTTGAGTGGTTCATAGTCAGCAATTACACCGTCTTTGTTGACCGCTACCCGATATTTTAAATCTCGCGTAAATGTGGGCTTGCCACTCCAAGCTTGGCGGACTGTATTATAAAGTTTTTGATTTAAACCTTTGACTATATTAGAGTCAGTAATTTTTGTACCTACCACCTCTGGCGTTCTAGCATATCCCCGCCAAGGGCTGACTTGTAGTACACCTCCTGTAGTAAATACTACTCGGAATTGAGCGATCGGTTCATTGGAAATGGGAGCGCGGTTAGCAGGATTGTAAAGTAGGTTAGGTAGAGGAGTTTGCCCTACTCCTTGATTTGCTTCTTGATTGACCGCTTTATAACCAACGATCGCTCCATCCGCAGCTACACCAATACGATAGATCAAATCCTGTTGCAATCCTGAGCGATTATTCCAAGCTGGATGAATTTGATTATACACTTGGCGATTTAATGCACGCAGTTGGGATGGATCGGTAATTTCAGAAACCGTATTTATAAGTGCTTCTAGATCTTTAATTGTTGGGCTGGGGCTAGTTGTAGGCGTTGGTGTGGGAGTTGCAGTAGCTATTGGTGTTGCAGCCGACGCTGGAGTTGGATCGATTAATGGTGAAGGGTTGAGGTTCTTAGTTGTCGAGGTAGTTTGCCCATCTGGCTGAGGCTGTGGTGGACGGATTTGTGGAGGTGGAATCAAGTTAAAAGCGATCGCTGCTACTGCTAAACTTGATACTCCCACAGCAGCCGGAACAGCCTGCTTGATCAAAGCTTGACTAGCACCGCCGTAGCGTCTGGTAACTGGCTGTAGTTCTAGGGAAAGTTCTGGTAAAGTTTGGGTATCAGCAAAAAACTGATCTACTGCTTCCACCAAATCAAACAACTGCACCGTACTCAAATCTATTTCAATAGGCGGACGTTTAGAATGGCTTGGCACAGACTCAAAACCCTCTGGTGCGCCTTCTGAATGTACAATTAACCGATGTCGGTTGCTGTCTATTTTTTGAAACTCTACTAATTCTGACTCATGGTTGTGGGCTTGCGGATTAGGTACATTACTTAAAAATTCTTGGGCATAGCCACTAACCGCCCTCACCAAACTTTCAAAAAACTCCCGCCCTCCGGTTAGGGGTTGATTATATCCAGATAAATAACATTCTGCATTTACCAATATAGATAATTCCGGGCGCAGTTCTTGGAAGTGTGCAGCCCTAGTGATATCACTTAAGCCTTCTAAAAGCAGTGTACAATTAGGCAAACTGTACTTACGTTGAATATTCATTCCACTTCACCATCAAACAGACTAATCCAGAACCGCTGCATTCCAGCCGTACCAGTACAAAATAGTAATTGCCCTAACAAATTTATCGCGAGCTGGTCTAATTTTTCATCAGAACTTAATGCCAGTACACCAGAACGTCGAGCATTCATCCGGCTCTTAAAATGGGCTTTAAACCGCTCTAGGTAATTCGATAGCCGCAAATTCTGTTCTAGGGGAATCTGCTTTTCTTCCATCTGTTGACATATCATTAATAACTGCCGAATGACAACAGTTAAACGCCGCGCTATGTAACAAGCAATAACTACCAAAGCTTTGGCTTCCATAATAGTTAGCGGCCGGCGGATGTGCGCTCTGCGTAATGGGTTAGAGCTACGCATCCGCCATAAATTCACTCGATCTTTGACAATTCCTTTAAGATCCAACTCTTGAGCAAAAGCCAAGATTGCTTCAGAACCACCAAGCTCTAAAGCTTCAATAGCGAGTAGAATAAGGTCAATTTGCAACCGGGTTCTTCGAGGACATGTTTGTCCGGCGATCGCAGGATCTGGTAAAGTGTCCAGAATCATCGGCAGTGAATCTTGAGTTGGGCTTTTCAACGGCGTTAAACTTGCAGAAACATTCATTCTATAAATACCTTGTGCGCTTGTAACAGACTAGGTAAAACAAATTTAAGATAAGTAGCCAAGACTTGAACATTAGACTTGTGGCAGTAGTTATGACTACCTGATATATACATTACTTAACTCTTTCTACTCAAAGGATTCCCTATATTGAATTCAAAAATTTAAAACATCAGTTAATTCACCTCATTTATTAGTGCTATACCTTTTCTAGCTTGATTTAGATTCTACTTATCGTCAATCAAGGTCAAGCTTTAGCCTCTGTGCCCAGCGTATGACATTATAGTGTACGATTTTTCACGTATCTGGAATTGGGGACTGGGGGCTGGGGACATTTCGACAAGCTACTTCGACTGCGCTCAGTACAAGTCAGTGCATCACTGGTGAGTGAGATAGTTAGGAATTTAAATTCCTAACTCCTCACTTTCGACTCCTAACTTTTGCTAATACCTCGTCCCCAATCCCTATTTCCCATCTCCTTAACCCCATTTTATGGATTTGAAGTCTCTGATTCGTGACATCCCAGATTTCCCCAAACCTGGCATTTTATTTCGGGATATTACTACTCTGCTGCGCGATCCAGAGGGACTGCGCTATACTATTGACTTTTTAACACAAAAATGCATAGAAGCTGAGATGACAGTGGATTATGTCATTGGTATGGAGTCGAGGGGATTCATTTTTGGCTCACCTCTGGCTTATAAACTAGGAGCTGGTTTTATTCCCGTCCGCAAAAGAGGTAAGTTACCATCAGCAGTTCACTCAATTGAGTATCAACTAGAGTATGGTACAGACTGCCTAGAAGTACATCAAGATGCTTTACACGAGGGTAGCCGAGTTTTGATTGTGGACGATTTGATTGCCACTGGTGGAACTGCAAGTGCAACAGCAAACTTGGTGCAGAAGATTGGCTGCGAACTAGTAGGGTTTGGGTTTATTATCGAGCTACGAGATTTAGAAGGACGCAGACATTTGCCAAATGTGCCGATTATTTCTTTGGTTGAATATTAATGTCATTAGTCAGTTGTCATTTGTCATTGGTCATTTGTCATTAGTTATTCGCCACGCCCCCACTCTCTCTGCTCCCGTGCTTCTTTGGTCAGTGGCCATGAAGGATGGGAGTAACTGACAACCAACAACTAAACAAAATGTTATGACATCTACGGCAAAAATTTCTTTAGCAACGGGTTGGGATTGGCTGATTAGGCTAGTCACAAGTGAAACTTTTATATACGTAATGAAGCGGCTGTTGCAAGCATTGTTGACTTTGTTTTTGGCGTCGGCGCTGTCGTTTCTGGTTATGCAACTTGCTCCGGGAGATTTTGTCACCCAATTAGAAGCAGATCCCAAAAAATCTAGAGACCAAATTAAGGCCTTACGGGAATTTTGGGGCTTAAATAAGTCCTGGGTGGAACAATATTGGCTTTGGTTGTGGAATATTGTATCGAAAGGCGACTTTGGCCCGAGTTTTTCTTATAAACGCCCAGTAGTATCACTGTTATGGGAACGAGTACCAGCAACATTGCTGTTAGCGATCGCTTCTTTGATTATAACTTGGGCGATCGCCATTCCCTTGGGCATCATCGCTGCCATCAAGCAAAATCGTTGGGCTGACCGTGTTTTACAAGTCGTTAGCTACGCTGGACAAGGATTTCCCAGTTTCATCACCGTATTAGTGCTGCTTTTCTTCGCTCAAATCACCTCGCCGTTATTCCCAGTAGGTGGTATGACTAGCATCAATCACTCGGAACTGAATTGGTTTGGCAAAATCCTCGATATTGGCTGGCACATGATTTTACCCACCATCGCCCTCTCAATTACTAGTTTTGCTGGTTTACAACGCATCACTCGCGGCGAATTGTTAGATGTTCTGCGTCAAGATTACATTCAAACTGCTCGTGCTAAAGGACTGCCAGAAAACCGCGTAATATATGTTCACGCTCTCCGCAACGCTATAAACCCTTTAATTACTCTATTGGGCTTCGAGTTAGCTAGTTTATTAAGTGGGGCGTTCATTGCCGAACAGTTCTTCAACTGGCCTGGTTTGGGAAGATTGACTTTACAAGCTGTAATGTCCCAAGATTTGTATTTGGTTATGGCCAGTTTAGTCATGAGTGCAGTTTTGCTAATTGTCGGTAACTTAATTGCTGACATAATGCTTAAAGCTGCCGATCCACGTATTCGTTTAGAAAATCTGAATTAGTCATTTGTTATTCTCCGCGTCCCCGCGTCCCCCACTCCCCACCCCCTACTCCACCCCTTCCATGTTGTCCGAAGTTTATTACCTGGTGCGTTCAAAAAGTGATGGTCGTTACCTGACAGCTCGTCCCAATGCCGATGCATCAGGTTATTTATTATTGTTTCGGGAAAACTTTGATGCTCTTAGTTATCTCAACACCCATGCAGCAGAAGTGGCAAATCGTTTTGCGATAGAATCGATTCCCGGTACACAGTTGGGAAGTTTGCTCAAACGCTGGGGTTTTAGTGGCGTAGGCATTGTAACTGACCCGTTATTGCCTAAAGTTGAGTTTTTACAACATAGTTGAAAACTAGTTTTGTCATCTTGAGAAAAAGCAGCTTATTCAAAACCTTTGGACGCTTAATCTCACAAAAAAGGAATATCTTAAGTAAATAAAGAGGCGATCGGACAAGTAAAATGAGGCAACATCGGTGAATTTAGTTCATCAGCATTGAACAATGTCGCAGCTAACTTTAAACTCCCTTGCTCGCGCCGATAAACTTCCACTTGTTGTTTGTACCAATCCACAATCCAATATTCCCTGACACCTCTTGCTGAGTAAAGCTTTAATTTAAATTCCCTATCCCGCTTTTCGTTTTCAATACCAGCAGACAGCACCTCTACTACCAGTTCTGGCGCACAAGTCAAATGCCCTGCCTCGTCTAAAAGTAACGGCAATCTTTCATTACTAACCCAGACTACATCCAATACTTGTCGGTTAAGGGGAAAAGGGGAAGGGGAAAGGGGGAAAGAAAAAACCTTTAACCTTTACCCGGTTGGTGAGCTTGTCGAACCATTAACCTTTTCCCCAAATCCAATGCCGAGTTAAAAATGCACAAACCGAGCAGTATTGAGACTACATCAGGAATCACATTATCATTCTCCCCAAAAATTACTCCTGGAGCAGGTACAACCTGTCCCAATGAAGTGGCTTGTGACCAGGTATCTAAAGGAGCAATAATTCTCGCACAGGCTTTTTGATGATTCCAATGACGAGCTCTAGTCACAAACAATTCTCCGTCGATAATCTCATAGCGGTTTCCGTTATCTGGAAACAATTCTAAGTCGGCGGTAGTCCAGCGCACTCTCTCAGATATGGGCTGGTTCATAAATCATTATTTGTTAAGGTATTCAACTATTTTAGCCAGACTGGGCATGGGACATTGGGTGGGGTCAAATTCTCTTGCCATCTCCCCAGTCCCCAGTCCCAGTCCCCAGTCCCTACACTACTACTTTTTCTTTTTCCAAAATCAACTTAGAACGCTTCACTTGCTCAGGAATGGCTACTGGATAATTTCCAGTAAAGCAGGCAGAACAAAAACTATTGGTGTCTTCTCCTGTCGCTGTTAGCATTCCCTCCCAGCTGAGATAAGCGAGGCTATCTACTTCCAGTTGCTTGGCAATTTCTTCTACTGATTTGGTGGCAGCAATTAGCTGATCTTGAGAATCAGTATCGATACCATAGAAGCAAGGGTGAGTAACTGGTGGAGAAGAAATTCGCATATGTACTTCTATTGCACCCGCCTCACGCAAAGTTTTAACCAGTTTACGACTGGTAGTACCACGCACAATTGAGTCATCTACGATGATCACTCTTTTCCCAAACAGCACATCTTTCAGGGGATTGAGTTTCATGCGGAGACCTGATTCGCGCATGGTTTGGGTTGGTTGAATAAAGGTTCGCCCGACGTAGCGATTTTTAATCAGTCCTTCCATGTACATGACACCAGAAGCTTGAGAAAATCCAATGGCAGCAGGGATGCCAGAATCAGGAACACCAAACACAATATCGGCATCTACAGCAGATTCTTTTGCTAGTTGCCGCCCTAATCGCATCCGGTAGCTGTACAAACTCTCGTTGTGCATGACGCTATCAGGACGGGCAAAATAAATCATCTCAAAGATACACAATTTCCGTTGGGGCTGTTGACTCCAGTGATAGGAAGCCAAACCTTCTTCGGTAATCCAAACTAATTCACCAGGTTCCACATCCCGCAAGTATTCGGCTCCGATGATGTCTAAACCACAAGTTTCTGAAGCTAAAACGTAACGGATGGGATTACCAGCCAAAGTACCAATTACCAGAGGACGAATGCCATTGGGGTCGCGCACACCCATAATGCCACTGGGAGTGCCAATAACTAAACTAAAGGCTCCTTGGCAACGATGAAAGGCCTCAATTGCACCTTCTAGCCAATCTGCACCCGCGTTAATGGCTTGGGCGATCGCAAAAGCAATCATTTCTGAGTCTGTTGTCGTGATTAAGTTGCATTTGTTCTCCAGCAACTCTTGGCGCAATTGCACTGTGTTGACTAAATTACCATTATGTGCTAAAGCTAGTGAACCTAAGCGGGTTTCAATGACAGCAGGTTGAGCATTAACTTTGCGGCTTGAACCTGTAGTCGAATAACGAGTGTGACCAACAGCAAGGCTACCAGGTAACTGTTCCAAGATCGATTCGTTGAATACTTGAGACACCAAGCCCATATCTTTATGTAGGTGGACTTTCGTACCCTCAAAGGTGGCAATACCAGCTGATTCTTGACCCCGATGCTGGAGGGCATACAATCCAAAGTAGCTTAGTTTAGCAACGTTTTCTCCTGGTGCGTAAATACCGAAAACACCGCAAGCTTCTTCTGGCTTGTCGGCATGATTTTCATAACTATTCATTGGGTTGTTGGTCTGGTTGGGGTATTCATCCGAAGTGACAGAATGAATCGAAGTCATGCTAGCTTTGCTCCTGGTGGGGGTCAATCAATTTTGGATTTTAGATTTACGATTTTGGATTGACCGCACCCTAGAAGGAATGCGGCTTGACAATTTGAAATTTGTTTAACCTGCTAAAGACTGAATGATACATGAACTAGAAAAAGTACTCCCAATCCAAAATCTAAAATCTAAAATTTGGTAGTCGAGTCACTGGGATTATGTCGATAGATAGTCGCAGAATTCTTAATAAATCTTTAACCATCCATTAAAACAGTACCGTAATTATGTTCACAAAGGTTAATAATTTACGAGTCAGGACTGATAAGTGAGGTGTTAGAAGTTAAAAGTTAGGTTTTTGATTCTTAACTCCTGACTCTCAACTCCTAACTTTTCTAATTTCACTCCTAACTGTTTCAACTAGGAGTAGTGGTATGGATGGCGAGACGCCTGACGATCGCCTGAGAATAACGATCGCTCATATGTTCAATATTAACTTTGATTAAGGTCTGATTGTCAGTGGTTAAAACCCCCAAACCCGCCTCGAAATTACCGACTATACCAAGTTTTTGCCACTGTTGACCCAGATGTTCCTGTAAGTATGATTCCCAGACTTCTTGTTGTCCTGGTGCTATGGAAACTAAAATTCGACTACCACCTTCAGCAAACAGCACTTCGTCTAGGCGAGGTAGTGCGGTCTTGGGGTCTCCCCAAGTGGAGCAACTGCCGTGATTTGATTGATCTGGTGCTATTTCTAAATTGATTTGGGCGCCGAGGTTGCCAGAGATGCAACATTCTGCTAATGCGATCGCTATTCCTCCTTCAGCACAATCGTGGGCAGAACGTACCCAACCATTACGAATTCCATCACGACAAACTTTTTGCACGCGACGTTCCAAGTCAAAATCTATTTGTGGCGGTTTTCCGGCAACAGTACCGTGGATTGTGGCTAAATACTCAGATGCTCCCAAACTGAGTTGGGATGCTAAGGGCAATCCCAGAAGATAAATTACATCGCCTGCTGTTTGCCAAGCTTGACCGCAAATTTTTGTGATATCGGGAATCAAACCCACCATACCCACAACAGGAGTGGGATAAATTGGTTGGGGAGTGCCTTGGGAATCGAGGGTTTCATTGTACAAAGAGACATTTCCACCTGTAACTGGTGTTGCCAATTCTCGGCAACCTTCTGCTAAACCGCGACAAGCTTCTGCTAATTGCCAGTAACCAATTGGTTTTTCTGGAGAGCCAAAATTGAGGTTATCTGTTACTGCCAGAGGTTCTGCACCCACACAACTCAGATTGCGTGCGGCTTCTGCCACAACTGCTTTAGCTCCTTCATAGGGATCGAGATAAACATAACGAGAATTGCAATCAACTGTAGCCGCAACTCCCAATTTGAGATTTGGGATTTGGGATTTGAGATTGGGGATTTCTTCCAGTGGGCGCAAACGTATAACAGCCGCATCGGCTCCACCTGGTAGAATCACGGTATTGTTTTGTACTTGATGGTCATACTGACGATATACCCAGCTTTTAGAAGCGATCGTCGGTGTATCAAGCAAAGTTAAGAGAATATCATTCCAACTTTGCAGGCGTCCTTGGAGTTCGATTCCAGCAATTGTACAAGTAGGCAAAGAATCAGCAGTCCATTCCCAAGCTTTACGCGCATATTCTGGTGGTTCTGCCAACAATTCCCGTTGATAAAGCGGGGTATTTTCCGCCAAAGCTTCAGCGGGAATTTCTGCTGCTACTTTACCTTGGTAGAGAATCCGTACTATGGGTTGAGCAATCACTGTACCAGCAACAACAGCCTGAAGTCCCCAACGGTGAAAAATGTCTATTAACTCTTGTTCGCGCCCTTTGTGGGCAACAAAGAGCATCCGTTCTTGAGATTCTGAAAGCAAGTATTCATAGGGAACCATCCCTAGCTCCCGCACCGGAATTTTATCTAAATCCAGTTCAATTCCCACACCACCTTTTGCCGCCATCTCTGAAGTAGAACAGGTGATTCCTGCTGCTCCCATATCCTGCGCGGCGACAACTGCACCTGTTTTAAAAGCTTCCAGACAAGCTTCAATTAACGACTTTTCCAAAAACGGGTCGCCTACTTGCACAGCAGGACGATCATCCATTGACTGTTGTGTCAATTCTGCACTGGCAAAACTCGCGCCTCCCATACCGTCGCGTCCGGTGGTAGAACCAACATACAACACAGGGTTACCTAAACCAGATGCCCCAGATTTAACGATTTCTGGCGTTTCCATTAATCCCAGCGCCATCACATTCACTAGAGGATTACCAGAGTAAGCAGCGTCAAAGTAAACTTCGCCGCCAACCGTGGGTACTCCCACACAGTTACCATAATGAGAGATTCCTGATACTACACCAGTAAACAACCTTTGAGTTTTGGCATCTTCTAGGGAGCCAAAGCGCAGCGAGTTTAAGATGGCCACGGGACGCGCACCCATTGTAAAGATATCTCTGAGAATACCTCCTACTCCTGTTGCCGCTCCTTGAAAGGGTTCGACTGCTGAGGGGTGGTTGTGAGATTCTATCTTAAAGGCTAGTTGCAGTCCGTCACCCAAATCTACAACACCAGCATTTTCACCAGGCCCCACAAGAATGCGGCGACCTTCTGTAGGAAACTGCTTGAGTAAAGGTCGAGAATTTTTATAACAGCAATGCTCTGACCACATTACCCCAAACATTCCCAGTTCGGCTTTGTTTGGATGACGCCCTAAACGACGGACAATTTCTGCGTATTCTTCTGGCTTGATACCTTCGGCGGCGATTTCTTCGGGGGAAAAGGGAGCAGGAGATGTGGCAGTCATGGAAATAATGCACCAATTGTACAGAGCATTATTCTATCGATTTACTTGCCCTGTAGGTGTAGTTCTAAAATCGTTCATAGCTAGATACTAAAGATTAACTGAATACATAAATTTACTTAACAAATATTTGTAATACGTCTAAATTATATTGTAATAAATACTGAAATATTAGTAATTATACTGTTAATTATAAAGCCTTAAAATTTTATTTTCCTGTAACTTGCGTAGGTGATTTCCATAATCTGGAAATGCTATCAGCCTGTAAGACGAGCCATTAATTGAAGGTAGAGAAAATTCATAGGACGCGATACCTGCGGGGGGCTACGCCTACGCACCTGCGAATACGGGTTTAATCCCCCGGAATCTGATTAATTTGTTGGAACTTGATTGAGCTTAAGTGACTGCCACAACAGCAGGCTCAATCAGTAAATAGCTTTTGGAGAAAGGATTAGGGGGATTTGTTGAGAGACTGCTCATTTCAATGAGCAAACTGACCTTACTAACTTAATTAAGAGGATTTAGATCGTGCCTAGACTTACGGTTCCACCCAATTTCATTGGCAGCCCTGTTTCTGACACTTTAACTGGGGAACAGTTAAATGCATCTCCAGCAATAGGTATTGATATTTTAACTGGAGGTTTAATTGCTACACGCTCAGGTAATGACACTATTAAGGGCACAGCGGCTGGCAGCATCGACGCTAATAACCAGGGCGGCGATGGAACTGGCATTGCCAACCGTGGTCATCTGAATGCAGAAAATGGACAAGATAGCATTACTGGCACTGGTAGTGGCGGTAATGGCAGTAACGCTAACAGCGGTAAGCGCAGCGACGGTGGAGATGGGATTGGCATCTTTAACAGTGGCAGTCTAAATGCAGGGTACGGAAATGACACAATTACTGGCACCGGTACTGGCGGTAAAGGTGGCACCGCCGAGATTCAGGGCATTGCCGGCGTCGGCAGTACTGGAATCGGCATCAGCAATACTGGCAAACTCAATACCGGGTACGGAGATGACACAATTACTGGTATCGGTACTGGCGGTAACGGCGGCGATCGCGTCAAGTTCGATGGCGACGGCAGCAATGGTGGAACCGGAACAGGCATCGCTAACAGTGGCAGTTTTAATGCAGGAGACGGAAACGACACGATTATTGGCACTGGTACTGGTGGCACTGGCACTACTGGCTTCGTCAACGGTTTGGGTGCTAGTGGTACTGGGATCGACATCGCTAAGAGTAGCAGTTTTAATGCAGGGAAGGGAAGCGACACGATTATCGGGAAAGGCACTGGCGGCATGGGCGGTAGCCGCGGGAACACGGGCGGAAACGGTGGTGCTGGGATAGGCATCGCTAACAGTGGCACTTTTAATGCAGGGGATGGAGAAGACACGATTAGTGGTATTGCTACTGGCGGCAATGGCGGTGATGTCGCACAGAAGGAGGATGGTAAAGGTGGTGGAACAGGGACAGGCATTGCTAACAATGGCATTCTAAATGCAGGAAACGGAAAAGACATGATCGCTGGTACTGGTGATGGCGGCAAGGGTGGCGATACCGACGACAGCCGAGGCAGGGATGGTGGAGTTGGAATCGGCATCACCAACAGTTACAAACTGCACACTGACGATGGAGAAGACGCAATCGTAGGCATCGGTACAGGCGGTACAAGCGGCGGTGAGGGCACCGAGGGTAGTGGCAACGGCGGTACTGGGACTGGCATCAACAACAGTGGCAGTTTAAATACAGGGTGCAAAAAAGATACGATCGCTGGTACTGGTACTGGCGGCAACTCTGGTGGCAATATCATCGACAGCGGCAATGGTGGTAGTGGCACAGGCATCACCAACAGTGGCGCTTTAAATACAGAGGACGGAAAAGACGCGATAACTGGTACTGGTACTGGCGGCAACTCTGGCAATGGCCTCTTCACTGGTAATGGCGGTAATGGGACTGGTATCACCAACAGTGGCGAACTGAATACCAAAGAAGGAGAAGACACAATCATCGGTACAGGTACTGGTGGCATCAGCGGCGAGAGCGAGATTTCTAGCGGTAACGCTGGTACTGGAACTGGCATCCAGAATACTAAAGAGGGCATCATTACCACAGGGTTGGGCAAGGACACGATTACTGGTTATGGCAACAGTTCTGGAAACAACTCCATCGCTTATGGCATCTTCAACGATGGAACCATCGATACTGGCAATGATTCTGACGAGCTTACCGGACAGGCTACAGCAACCATTGGTGGTACTGCCTACGGCATTTACGGAAAAGGAACCATTAACACTGGCAATGGCAATGACAAAGTTATCGCCACCAGTATCCTAGATGGAGTTCAACAAAAAGTTACTATCGATGGCGGCATCAAGATTGCTCTGGGTGCTGGGAATGACTACTTCAAAGGCTTCGGTGCTGCAACTGTTGATGGCGGCGATGGTTTTGACACCTTGGATTTGAAAGCTTTCAATCGCTCTCAAGTGGTTGTATCTAGTGTTATTTCTGGTAATACTCTGAAAACTGCCAACATCAGTTTCAACAACAATGGAAGCTCCATTAGCTTGTCTACCACTGGCTTTGATAATTTTATCTTTGCAGATAGCTCTTTCTCTTACAATACTTTGGTAAATGGGGCATGAGTTTGTGAATTCGTTATATCTGATGTTTCACCCGCTAGTTAGTCTAATTGGCGTGATTTGCTCTGAAGCTGAAAAATTATCTACTAGCGTATATACTCTTAGCTGCAAAATTGCATAGATTGACTATAATTCAGTGATTTCTTGGGTATATGCAGCTTAGTAGTAACAATCGAGTGACGACAATCACACTTATACATGATTAGGATCGTCTCATTGCGATCGCCAGCTAGGCATAATTAAGGACAACTGAACTCTAGCCGAGTCATTAATAGGGAACACACTAATTACCGACAGCCTTTATCAAAGACTGTCGGTTTTTTGTCATTTTAGTCATGGGCATTGTTTATTCCCCGTGTCCCAGCGTCTCCTTATCTCCCCATGCCCAAATAAAATTTCCCCACAACTGGTTGGTAACTTGACAGAGATTTAGCCACAGCCACTACCAAATGTGGGGAAGTTAAGATCAAATTGGTAATCTTATGCCTATGGAGTGCTAAAATTTTACACTCACTCTAGTAGAGCAAAAGTATCTCTTAGAATCAGCACAGACTTTGTATTAAGACATCGCTTGAATGATGTAATCAAAGTATGGTGCAGCTTCAGGGGCATCTTCAGCACTCAGTAAGCCAAGAGCGGCTGTTTTGAGGGAATTGATAGCTTCTACCATTCCAGGTACGGGAACGCCCAATGAATTGTACATTTCGCGTACACCAATCAAACCGATTTTTTCAATTGGCTCTTTGTCGCCAGCAAGTACACCATAAGTAATTAGGCGTAAGTACCAGCCAAAATCACGGATACATAGAGAGCGTTGACGTTCTCCGTAAGCATTACCACCGGGAGAGATAAAGTCAGGACGCTTTTGCCAAAGTTGTTTGGTTGCTTCCTGGACTATCTTTTTTTCATTTTCAGCTAAGGTAGCAGCAATGCGCGTCCGTTGTACACCGGTTTCCAAAAAGTCTTTGATATTTTTCAGTTCGCCACTGCTGGGATAACGCAGTTCGTCGTCAGCTTTGAGAATAACTTGGCTAATTACAGTCATGATGATTGAAATCACCTTAAATATTATCTGCTAGTTTAGCGAGTCTGAGGTACACAAGTGAAGAGGAAGTTAGGAGTGGGGAGCAAGAGATGGAGAGATAAAGAGAATAATTCTTAAGCGAAGCTTCAGAGTTTCTGGCTTTGCTCCTAACTCAGCACTCCCAATGCCCAATAACAAATGACTAATGACTAATGACTAAAATAATTTGGCAACAAGGTGAATTAATTGAAGTAACCATCGCTGACCTGAGTGACACTGGCGATGGTGTGGGACGCGCTAATGAACGTGTAGTGTTTGTCCCGGATACTGTACCAGGCGATCGCGCTATTGTCCGTTTAGTACATGTTAAACCTAAATATGCTCACGCTAAGCTCCAGGAGCTATTGCAACCATCTCCCCATCGCATCCGCCCTGCTTGTATTGTGGCTGACAAGTGTGGTGGTTGCCAGTGGCAGCACATTAATTATGATTACCAGCTAGCAGCTAAGCAAAATCAAGTTATCCAAGCAATGGAGCGCATTGGCGGTTTTATCCAACCACTAGTAGATCCAGTACTTGCTGCTGGTTATGCCTTGGGCTATCGAAATAAATCTACTTATCCTCTAGGCACATCTGCAACAGGACAAGTACAAGCTGGTTACTACCAAAAAGGTAGCCACCAATTAATTAACTTAAATCAATGTCCAGTCCAAGACCCGCGTTTAAATCCCATGCTTGCCGAAGTTAAGCAGGATATCCAACAGCGGGGTTGGCAAATTTACGACGAACATCGCCACCTTGGGCAAATCCGCCATCTGAGTTTACGCATCGGCCGCCACACTGGCGAAATGTTGCTGACTTTGGTGGTCAAGGACTGGAATTTACCAGAAATTGAAACCCAAGCCCAGGAATGGTTAAAGCGTTATCCGCAGTTAATGGGAGTATGCCTCAATCGCAATGGCGATCGCACAAATGCTATCTTTGGATTAGAAACCCGTTGCATCGCTGGAGTACCCCACCTGCGTGAAAAATTTGCTGGACTGGAATTTCAAGTGCGCCCAGATACATTTTTCCAAGTTTATACAGAAACAGCAGAGGCACTATTGGAGGTAATTCAGTCAGAACTTAACCTTCAAGGGCATGAATCTTTAGTTGATGCCTACTGTGGTATCGGCACTTTAACTTTGCCCCTCGCCAAACAAGTACGTCAAGCCACAGGTTTAGAAGTGCAACCAGCAGCCGTAGAACAAGCTTTTTTGAATGCCCAGCGCAATGAAATTCATAATGTGACATTCCAAGTCGGACCAGTTGAGAAATTGCTGCCAAAAATGGGCACAATACCAGAAGTCGTAATTCTCGATCCACCCCGTAAAGGGTGCGATCGCGCTGTAATCGACACTTTACGGCAATTGAAACCATCTCGGATTGTTTACGTCAGCTGTAAAGTAGCTACCCTCGCCCGCGACCTGAAATTACTCTGTCAAGATGGGCAATATAAGATCGCACGGGTGCAACCTGCTGATTTTTTTCCCCAAACTGCTCATGTGGAAGCTGCCGCCTTTCTTGTGCTATCAAATTTGGATAAGGATGCTGATTCCTTTAAAAAAATTGAAATTTCAAATTTGTAGTCTAGTGCATACTAACAATGCTAAAATCGAATTAAGCTAAAAATAGAAATTCATTTTGTTTAAAGAAATTAAAGTTGCATCGACTCATAAAAGTATGAATGGAATTGTCTAAATTACAAATCGGCAATTGACTAGAGTATGCCAATACTCAATAAAATTCATAGCACTTTTCTAAGTTGCTCACTCTTTTATCAAATTTATTACAGCCGTTATATATCCGAGCAATTCCAACTTATTTATAGAGTCAATGCTCCCTAGCATTTTCAAAATTTAGTTTTAAAGACGCAAGTTTGAAGGCAGCATGACCACCTCAATTTTTATCAGGGTGCCTGTGACACCAAACTGATGTCTAGCTAACTGAAAGCTATGGGGTTTCTCTTGTGATTACTATTTCGCTCCGTCCTGTTGGACGTTATTGGGGCACAATTAGTTTTGCCTCAACCCTCTATCTTTGTCCAATATTAGATTTATTGTTGGCAGAAATTCCAGCAAAATTACAATCGGAACTGCGTTTAGGACTTCAAGAAGCCCTAGTAAATGCAGCTAAACATGGCAATAATCTCGACCCGAGTAAAAGAGTTGTAGTACGTTTTTCCTTAATAGATAATCAATATTGGTGGATAATTTCAGACCAGGGTAGCGGCTTTACTCCCTCACCTATTATTGATGAAGAACCAACAGACTATCTGCCACCAGATGAAGCAGAAAGTGGTCGTGGTCTATGCCTTCTCCATCAAATTTTCGATCAGGTCGAGTGGAATCGCAAGGGTACAGAATTGAGGCTTTGTAAACAAATGGAAAACCGCCGGGGACTATCTCTGCGACGTTAATAGGGGAGTGGGGAATGGTGAGTGGGGACTGGGGAAACCATTCCCTATTCTCTACTCCCCACTCCCTACTCCCTTATTTCCATGAGTTGGACAGGGAGGAGCAGAAATAGAGCGATCTAGCCAACCAAGCGCTTGTTCTAGTCTGGCTTGAGCTTCTTGTGGTTGATTGTTTAAAAGATAAACAAGAGCTGCTGCTAGTTGTTCAGTGGCCCGGGAATTGCGGTTAGACTTGAGGCGATGCCAATCTTCAGGAGAGATACTCAGTCTTTGCATTAGGGCTTGGGCTAGTTCTAAAGTACTAAGTTCATTCAGTTGACTGTTTTTCGGTAGCTGTGCAGATTGAGACATAATTTAAAGTCCTTTATCAATTGTCCTATTTTACAAAGTTGAGGCAGTTCGTTGCCAAAGAGAACTCTCTTGCGTTCGCGGAGCGTCTCGCAGAGAGGTTTCCAACCATCACAAGTTCGTATTTTCCCCCGCTTAAAGGAACTGCCGTTGAGCCACTGTGTTAGATCTGGCGGCTGAAACGAATTGGCGTTTAATGGTCTCAAACCTCCTAAGAGATTTTGTGCTTAGTCATTTATCCTTTGTTTATTCACTAATGACAAATGTCCAATGAGAAATGACAATTGACTTTTAATCTTAGTTTACTACTTGTAAATGAAGCCGTCTCAACAATCACAACCGCCAGGGGAAAATCCGGAACCAGATTTATCACAAGAAATTGAGGAAGTAGAGCGATCGCTCTTATCCTTGAGAGAACGTTACAATCAAGTACAGCGCGATCGTCAGCAAAAGGCTCAATCGCAGCAACGTCAGGATCGATTAAAGCGCCATAAATCCCAGACACCAGAAATTAAAGCAGAGTTACGACAAATCAAACAGCAGTTGGAAATGCTAGAACTCAATTTAGAAAGTCAGTTATTTTCTTGGCGTAGTCTCAAAAAACCTTTCTGGCAGGCCGTCCGCTTTGGTGGAATGGGCGTTATCATAGGCTGGATATTAAAGTCTTATGCTGGGTAAACCCAATTTGGGATTGGGTTAGTGAGTTAGCATTTTTTAATATCTTTAGTCCCTAAATTGACGAAATATAAGTTGCATAATATGGTAAATCGACGAATTGCAGAAATATTGCGAAGTGGTCAACCTGATGAGTCTCTCCAAGTTCAAGGCTGGGTGAGGACAAAACGCGAGTCCAAAGGATTTGCTTTTATCGAAGTTAATGACGGCTCATCGCTAGCTAATTTGCAAGTCGTCATCAATCAGGATTTGCCAGATTACGAACCTATCTTGAAAAAGCTGAATACTGGTGCTGCTGTTGAGGTGGCTGGGGTATTGGTGGCTTCTTTGGGTAAAGGACAGAGGATTGAGTTGAAAGCAGAATCCATAACAGTCCACGGAGAAGCTGATCCCGATACATATCCTCTGCAAAAGAAACGTCATTCCTTTGAGTTTCTGCGAACAATTGGACATTTGCGATCGCGTACTAATTCTTTTGGTGCAGTTTTCCGGGTGAGAAATGCTTGTTCGACAGCTATTCACCAATTCTTTCAAGAAAGAGGTTTTTTGTGGGTACATACGCCCATTATCACTGCTAGCGATTGTGAAGGCGCGGGTGAACTTTTTAACGTTACTAGTTTGGATTTAAAAAATATTCCCCGCACAGATAATCAAGCAGTAGATTACAGCCAAGACTTTTTTGCTAAACCTACATATTTAACAGTTAGCGGTCAGTTAGAAGCCGAAATCATGGCGATGGCGTTTAGTAACGTCTACACATTTGGCCCTACCTTCCGTGCAGAAAATTCCAATACTTCGCGTCACTTAGCAGAATTTTGGATGGTTGAGCCAGAAATGGCTTTTTGTGATTTAGAAGGCGATATGGATTTAGCTGAGGCTTTTCTCAAACATATTTTTAAATATGTGTTAGAAACTTGCCCAGAAGATATGGAATTTTTCAATCAGCGCATTGATAATTCTGTGTTGGCAACAGCTGATAATATTATTAACAATGAATTTGAACGCCTAAATTACACAGAAGCGATCGCACTTTTAGAAAAAGCCGATGTCAAATTTGAATATCCTGTAAGCTGGGGCTTAGATTTACAATCAGAACACGAACGTTATCTAGCTGAACAATTATTTAAAAAGCCAGTAATCGTCACAGATTATCCCGCAAAAATTAAAGCTTTTTATATGCGCTTAAACGACGATGAAAAAACCGTCCGCGCAATGGATATTCTCGCCCCGAAAATTGGTGAAATTATTGGTGGTTCCCAGCGGGAAGAACGCCTAGAAGTCTTAGAACGTCGGGTAATAGCGCAAGGAATGAAGCCAGAAGATTTATGGTGGTATCTCGATTTGCGTCGTTATGGTACCGTTCCTCACGCTGGCTTTGGTTTGGGTTTTGAAAGACTCGTGCAATTCATCACCGGAATGGCAAATATTCGTGATGTAATTCCCTTTCCGCGTACACCGCAAAGTGCCGAGTTTTAGTACCAGCCTGATGTAATTTTCGTAAAACAAGCAAAACCCTTAAATTCAAAAAAATTTCAGGGTCTTACTAGTGGTTTTTGCTGTAATTTTTGTAAAAATTTCGGATTTTGGATTTTAGATTATCAATCCAAAATCCAAAATCTAAAATCGGCTATGCCATTTGATTTTCAATCGCCCACCGCGCTAGTTCAGTGCGGTTGTGGAGATTGGTTTTGCCCAACATATTGGACACATGGCTTTCAACTGTACGCTGACTAACGTTAAGTTCTTCAGCAATTTCTCGGTTAGCTAAACCCCTAGCTACAAACTGGACTACTTTCAGTTCGGTTGGGGTTAACTGCACATCAAAGGGAACTTGGATACGGGAACCGTTTTCGCCTCCTTTTGCTTGGTGTTCTTTCCAACGGATAGTTTGTTTCAGTGAGGACTCAACTTGGGCTACGAGTTCTTCTGGTTCAAAAGGCTTGACCATATAAACATCAGCACCTTTGTTCAGACCTTTAACTCGGTCTGCACTTTGCCCTTTTGCTGAAAGGAAAAGAACTGGAATCCAGCTGGTGCGTTCGTTTTGCCGGACTTGTTCCACAAAAGTATATCCGTCCATTTCCGGCATCATCACATCGCAGATAATCATGTCTGGAACATCTTGCTCTAAAATTTCCAGAGCTTCGCGTCCATTTTCAGCGGTGATGACTTCATATCCCCGGAATTCTAAGTAATCCTTCACCAGCAAGATGAGGTTAGGGTCATCATCAATCAATAGAAGTCGTTTGTGATCTTTCATGCTGGGCTCTTTCATAGCAGTGGCACTTGTCGCGCTTCGGTCCATCAAGGTCTTGAATATTTATCCTCTATGGTGGGTTATGTGAGATGTTGTCCTTTTGCCTACTTAACTTGCCTTTGCTGTCTCAAGTCTCAAAAATGCCGAGCACTTTCAAGAGACTACTAGCTCGATAGCAAAAGTCCAGCAAGGATACGTATAGCAGTAGTATCTATAATGCGCTATTATATATCGCTTTGAAAGGGGCGGGCTAAAAAAACACTGATAAAATAATAATCCTTCTGACTTAACTAGTTAAGTATTGGCTTAAAGATGACCCTACCTCAAAACCAACCCGCACTTTCTTAAAGCTTACTGCCATAACATATCCTTCGGCTGTTAAGCCTCTATGAGATGTTCACAAGAAACTAGGGAAGTTTCTGGCAAAGAATGGGTTAAAAATGCATATTCTTCAACCGCCATTTTGCCTATTAAGTGTTCTTGAACGATCCGCTCAATAACTTCCGAGTTTGCTTGGCGATACTAGATCCCATCAGGGTAGACCACCATTATGAGTCCAGAACAACAAACCTGCAAGCAATTGGCTTTAGTTGTAAAGACGCAAATGGGATGACTTGCTTGCCCCTTGTCGAGTTTTAACTCTTGAATTCGCTTTTTTAAGTACTCCCAAGATCCCAGACTAGCTGGTTTTGAGCAGGAGTCAGGAGTTGTTTGTTCAGCACAAATAAAAATATGTTGCTGAATTTTTGCCAGTCCTAAACTTTCTACACAATTACTCAGGGCTTTATGTTCAACAGACTTGGTGGTTTTTGGGATTTGATGGCTTTTCTGGATCACCTTATTGTTACTCATAGAGCGGCTCCCTGATTACAGTTCTATAACAATTTCCAAGCTTTGCAAATAAAGTTTACTGAGATGGGTACTGGGGATTGGGGACTGGGGATTGGGAATTGGAAGGGGCGGGAAGCATAAGGGAAAGGCTTAGTGCAACTTACCCTCTGCTCATCCCTTCCAGTCCCCAGTCCCTAATCCCAAATCGCCAGTCCCTATAGAAATATTCGTAACTTCCGCAACAGAACCCGAAGGATAAAAATAATTAAGCATTTATACTTAAGTACACCGAAGAGATTCTAGTTCGGGAACCCGTACTTAAGAAATTCTTGCCATTGGATGCCGCTTTTGGGTAGATTAGCACTCAGGAGTTGAGAGTGCTAACTCTGGAGAAAATCATATGGCAGCAATATCTCTAACCGTTTCTACAGTAAAACCTTTGGGCGATCGCGTTTTCGTGAAAGTGAGCGCCTCTGAGGAAAAGACCGCAGGTGGTCTGTATTTGCCCGATACCGCTAAGGAAAAGCCACAGGTAGGGGAAGTAGTCGCCCTTGGCCCTGGCAAGCGTAACGACGACGGTAGCCGTCAAGAGTTGGAAATTAAAGTTGGTGATAAAGTCCTGTACTCTAAGTACGCTGGTACTGACATCAAACTTGGTACTGAAGAATATGTACTGCTTTCTGAAAAAGATATTTTAGCAGTCGTTATCTAGTGGGGAGTAGGGAATAGGGAATGGGGAATAGGAAAGAGTTTTCCCAATGCCCTGTTTGCCCTGTTTACCCAATGCCCAATTGAAAAAAATTGACTTACTCCTTGAATTTAGATACCTATGGCAAAGCGCATTATCTACAACGAAAACGCCCGTCGCGCTCTTGAGCGAGGCATTGATATCCTGGCTGAGGCTGTAGCTGTTACCCTTGGCCCCAAAGGTCGTAACGTAGTCCTAGAAAAGAAATTTGGCGCACCGCAAATCGTTAATGACGGTGTAACCATCGCCAAAGAAATCGAATTAGAAGACCACATTGAGAATACTGGTGTAGCTCTGATTCGTCAAGCTGCTTCTAAGACCAACGATGCTGCGGGCGATGGCACCACCACTGCTACCGTTTTAGCTCATGCGATTGTCAAAGAAGGCTTACGGAACGTTGCCGCTGGTGCTAACGCGATTTTGTTGAAGCGTGGTATTGACAAAGCTACCAGCTTCCTGGTAGACAAAATTGCGGAACATGCCCGTCCGGTGGAAGATTCCAAAGCTATTGCCCAAGTTGGTGCAATCTCGGCTGGTAATGACGAAGAAGTCGGTCAGATGATTGCCCAAGCTATGGATAAGGTGGGCAAGGAAGGCGTAATTTCCCTAGAAGAAGGGAAATCTATGTTCACCGAGTTGGAAATTACTGAAGGGATGCGCTTTGATAAAGGCTACATCTCTCCTTATTTTGCCACCGACGCTGAACGGATGGAAGCAGTTTTCGATGAGCCTTTCCTGCTGCTGACCGATAAGAAAATTGCTTTAGTGCAAGACCTTGTACCAGTATTAGAGCAAGTAGCTCGTGCTGGCCGTCCTTTGGTGATTATTGCTGAAGATATCGAAAAAGAAGCTTTAGCAACCTTAGTGGTAAACCGTTTGCGCGGTGTACTCAACGTTGCTGCTGTCAAGGCTCCTGGCTTTGGCGATCGCCGCAAAGCTATGCTAGAAGATATTGCCGTGTTGACTGGCGGTCAACTAGTCACTGAAGATGCTGGTTTGAAGCTAGATAATACCAAGTTAGATAGCCTGGGTAAAGCTCGCCGTATCACCATTACCAAGGACAACACCACAATTGTTGCTGAAGGTAACGAAGTTGCGGTTAAGGCTCGTGTAGAACAAATTCGTCGTCAAATCGAAGAAACCGAATCTTCCTACGACAAAGAAAAACTGCAAGAACGTCTTGCTAAACTTTCTGGCGGTGTCGCCGTGGTAAAAGTGGGTGCAGCCACCGAAACCGAAATGAAAGACAAGAAACTGCGCCTAGAAGATGCTATCAACGCTACTAAAGCTGCTGTGGAAGAAGGTATCGTTCCTGGCGGTGGTACAACCCTCGCTCACCTCGCTCCTGATTTAGAAACTTGGGCGAACAGCAACCTCACAGGCGAAGAGTTGATTGGTGCGTTGATTGTCGTTCGTGCTTTACCTGCGCCTCTGAAGAGAATTGCAGAAAACGCTGGTCAAAATGGTGCTGTGATTGCTGAGCGCGTCAAAGAGAAGGAATTCAGCGTTGGCTATAATGCTGCAACCAACGAATTCGTCGATTTGTTAGCTGCTGGTATTGTTGACCCTGCGAAAGTAACTCGTTCTGCTCTGCAAAACGCTGCTTCCATCGCTGGTATGGTGTTGACAACCGAATGTATTATAGTTGACAAGCCTGAACCTAAAGACGGCGCTCCTGCTGCTGGTGCTGGTGCTGGTGGCGACTTCGATTACTAATACTTAATAGTCTCCTGTTTGTAAAAATAGCTGCCTCCGCAAAGGAGGCAGCTATTTTTTTTGTGTCACGCAGAAAGGAGGAAGAGGTGAGTTACGATAACGCTTGTAAATATTTAGCTGAACAGTACCCAGGTGAGTTTGTCCGTTGGTTGCTGGGGGTGGAAGTCCAAAAAATTGAAGTATTAAAAACTGAACTCACACTTGAACCAATTCGTGCGGATTCTGTGACATTTTTGCAAGCAGCTAACCAAATTTTGCATATTGAATTTCAAACTTTAGCGAAATCTAACCCACCGCTGAATTTCCGAATGCTTGATTATTCTGTGAGATTAAAACGTCAATACAGATGTCCTGTAACTCAGGTATTAATCTTTTTACAGGAAACTAGTAACGAGGTGGCTTTCGCAGAAGAATATCGAGACGAGACAACGATTCACCAGTATCGGGTGGTTCGCCTATGGGAACAAGATTCAGAGCTATTTTTGGAAAATCCTGCACTGTTACCTCTAGCAAGTTTGACACGAACAAACTCGCCACCAGCTTTACTGGCACAAGTGGCTGAACAAGTCGCTACAATTCCAGATAGAGAGGAGCGACAAAATATTGCAGGTTGTGTAGAAATTCTGGCAGGTTTGCGATTTGACAAGAATTTAGTTCGTCAATTTTTACGGGAGGATATTATGAAAGAATCTGTAATTTATCAAGATATCGTTCAGAAAGAAGCCTTTAAATTGATTAGCCGTCAGCTTAAACGGCGTTTTGGTGATATTGATGAATCATTAGTTGAGCAGATTCGTAATTTGTCTGCTGAACAGTTAGAAGACTTGGCAGAAGAACTGCTTGATTTTTCGGAAGTTGCTGATTTGGCAGTTTGGGTAGAACAGCAAGAGAGGAATTAATAAAAACGATTTACTTTTCAAGATACATCATGTTTTCGAGATTGAGGCTGCAAGTAGTTTTCCGCTTTTATCTTGAGCTTGCAATTTTTGAATAATATGCTCAATAATACTATTCAAATCTTTTCGGCGACGTATAGAGCGTTTTGGGTCAAGTTGACCATGTTTCAATAATTCTCTAACCTGTTCTCCTAGCTTAGTTAAGTAAAGCCTCAACTTTTCTTCACCCTCTTCGCGTAAAACTTGGCGACATTCATTGAGGATAATATCGCCATTTTCTAGAGTTTTACTAGTGTCTGACTCCTTTGGCGTTGCCTCGGATGAATCTTTACTTCTTTGAGAATTTAAACTGTTAGTTAGACATTTTTCTACAGCCTTGGCAAATTTAGGCTCGGATTCTATAACTTCTGCGATCGCTCTTAATAACTTTGCAATTTGTGATGCTTCCATTATCTACCTACTTTATGAATAAATTCTTGAGCTAACTTCATCATCGATTCGTGAGAATCATCATATTTTTGTCTATAGGTCAAATAATTACCCAATTCTAAACCTTCTGCAATTTTGGCTCTTTCCAAAATTTTAGTTTCAAAAACTGGTGGATAAAAAGGGTTGACAAGAAGAGAGTTTAACTGTTCCGTTTGGGCTATAGTTCGGTTATAACGCGAAATTAATGTTCCTACTGCTTTTAAGTTATGTACATAATCTCTATTAAACTTATCAATGTGTTCAAGTAATAAATCTAATCCATGAATTGACATTCGATTTGGTACACAAGGGATTATACAAGCATTACTAGCTAAAAATGCACTTCTAACTACTGTGTTAATATTTGGAGCACAGTCTATTAAAATATAATCATAATTATTCAATAAAGGTTTAAGGATTGCACGAATAAGCTCAACAGGTTTTAAATTACAAGAATAATAACCTGGTGGTAAATCATCCTGAATGTCAAATAGCCTTGGACTGCTGGGTATAAGATGTAGGTGAGAAAAAGAATTCCTATTTCTCACATTTGAAATGTTGTTTTTAGCTATAAACTTCTCTTTTTTAGCATCCTCTAAAAAATATTCAGGGTTTTTAAATAAGAAAGGCAACGTCAACCCTTTATTATTAAATTCCTTTTCCCAAACCTCTTCAGACATTAAAGCACTAGTCAAATTACTTTGAGGATCGAGGTCAATAACCAGCACTCGCTTACCATACATGGTATCTCCTGCTAAATATTCCGCTAATGCCATGACGATGGTAGTTTTGCCAACTCCACCCTTGAGGTTGCAAATACTGATCACTTTAGCTGTCATAATTTCTGGTAGACTGACATATTTCATGGGCTACAGTTCTATGTTTCCCTGGAAATATGCCCAAGTAACAGGTTAATTTTTTCTTTTGTCTACAAATCTATGAGCCAAAGTCATTCTGAAACAACTCCCTTACATACCCTAAACCCACTCAAAAGATTTTCCGATAGAGCAGAAGATTATGTAAAATACCGACCAAGCTACCCCGCAGATGCAATTGATATTATTTTGGAAGAATTAGATAAAAAATCACAAATTTTAGCAGCAGATATTGGTGCGGGTACAGGAATTAGTTCCAGATTATTAGCCGAAAGAGGAGTTAATGTCATTGCCATAGAACCAAACGCAGCTATGAAAGAAGCCGCCGAACCACACCCTTTAGTAGAGTTTCGTGATGGAACAGCAGAATTTACTAAACTTGGGGATAAATCTGTTGATTTAGTTACTTGTTTTCAAGCTTTCCATTGGTTTAATCCAGAACCAGCATTATCAGAATTTCACCGCATTTTAAAACCATCAGGACGGTTAGCGCTAGTGTGGAATAACCGCGATAAAGAAGATGCTTTAACCGCAGAATATAGTCGAATAGTCCGCGAAGCATCTAACAGTCATCCAGCAGAATCAAGGATGCAGTCAGTAGAGCCACTATTAGCAACTCCTTATTTTATCAACATCCGCGAATATACTTTTAGTTATAGACAACAGTTAGATTTAACTGGATTTATTGGACGCGCAAAAAGCGTTTCTTATCTACCGAATGAAGTTTTAGCAGACAACAAATTTATTAATAATTTTCAAGAATTATATCAGCGTTTTTATGATGAAAATGGTTTTGTGTACTTGGTATATCGCACTAGCGTACATCTTGGCGAAGCAATTAAATAAATGACTTGTAACTCACAAACTACAGAAGGTTGGCATGGCAAACTGAATTTAGTTTACGCCGATCGCCAAAACACAACGCAATTAATTTATGATCGCCAACAAGCACCCTTGAAGGTGCAGCGCCCATTTTATCCAGAAGGGCAAAAAGTCTGTCATAGCGTAATTTTACACACGGCTGGGGGAGTTGTGGGGGGCGATCGCTTATCCTCTAATATCCACCTCGAACCCCATACACACGCTTTAATCACTACAGCAGCTGCTAGTAAGATATATCGCAGCAATGGTTTACAAGCTAGACAAAACACGCAGATACAAGTTGACGCTGGTGCTTGTTTGGAATGGTTACCCCAAGAAACAATTTTATTTAACGGTGCGATTTATCAGCAAGATTTACGGGTAGAATTAGCAACCGGGGCTAGCTTTTTAGGCTGGGAAATTACCCGCTTTGGCCGCAGTGCTAGAGGAGAAAAATTCGATAAGGGAGAATGGCGATCGCATACTGAAATTTGGCAACAAGGTGTTCCCTTGTGGATTGATCGGCAATGCTTACCAGCTAGCGAAGAAATTTTCCACAGTCCCCACGGCTTGGCTGGAAAACCAATCACAGGTAGTCTAATTTGGCTTGGTGGTGCAGTTTCGCCAGAAATGGTGGAAAAAATGCGAATCTTAGGCAATGGTGTTAATGAAACAGGTGTTAGCCGATTACAACATGGATTATTGTGTCGATATCGCGGTGATTCTACATCTGAGGTGAGAAACTGGTTTATTGATGTTTGGGAGTTGCTGCGAGTTTCTTTTTTAAATCGTGCTAACTGTATACCAAGAGTGTGGCAGGTTTGAACCGCCAAGAGGGAGAGAAGAATGCAATTGACGCCGCAGGAAAAAGATAAGCTATTAATTTTTACTGCTGCTTTATTAGCAGAAAGACGTAAAGAAAGAGGTTTGAAACTGAATTATCCTGAAGCAGTGGCCTATATTTCTGCTGCTATTTTAGAAGGTGCAAGAGATGGGCAAACTGTAGCTGAATTAATGAGTTATGGCACAACTCTATTAATGCGGGATGATGTGATGGAAGGAATACCAGAAATGGTAGATGAAGTGCAGGTAGAAGCAACTTTTCCTGATGGCACAAAGTTAGTAACTGTACATAATCCAATTCGTTAATCAAAAAGCACTTAATATAGGAAAAAGAGAATATTAAGAAAAATAGAGGTAGCGAGATGGTACCACCATATCGATTAACATCACTCAAAATTCAAGGTTATCGACCTTTTAGAAATTTTGAAGCATCATTACAGCCACTAGAGATTATTGTTGGTGCTAATGGCGCTGGAAAATCTAGTTTGTTTGAATTCTTGAGATTTTTACGAGAAAGCTTATCTCAAGATATACCAGCAGAAATAGTTCCTGATTCTATTGGTCAACAGATTTTTCATATTCCAGGGCCGGCTAAGTTTCAATGGGATATAGAAGTTGATACAGGCCGTCCAGTTGGTATTAGATATTTAGGGGAACTGATGGGGCCTGTTGGTCGAACTCAAGTTTCCTATGAGCGTGTAGAATCATCTAAACCTTTTAGTGATAAATACACTAATCCATATATATATATGGATATTCAAGGTAACAAAGGTGTTGTTCAAGACCCTGATACCAAAAAATTTTCACAGCAAGAAATTGCGCTCAAGCGACCTAATCAGCTTGCTCTAAGCGCAATGACAAATCCATCATTAGAGGCTTTATATAACTTACGCGAGTATATTCGTGATTGGAAGTTTTATAGTTCATTTAATATAGCAAATTATAAAATTCGTAAATCAGTTCCGATCGAGCAAGAACCTGTTTTACGTGAAGATGCAGGTAATGTAAGTTCAATTTTACATTACTTGTTTACTGAACATAAATCAGCATTTGATGAATTACAACAACACTTGCGTTCTGTGGTTCCTGGTTTTAAAGGTTTGACAGTAAAAGCGCGTGGTGGCCCAGGAGAAGTGATAGCTTTTTGGCAGGAATCAGGAATCGATCAAGAACTCAGCCTTGCTGATTTATCTGATGGTATTTTGCGTTTAATTTGTTGGATTTGTCTCTGCGTGCAACCAAATCCACCGTCTTTAATTTGTATTGACGAACCAGATCAAGGTGTCCATCCTCGTACACTACCTGTTCTTGCTGCGTTGTTTGAAAAAGCTTCTGAACGGACTCAAATTTTATTGGCTACTCATGCTTCTTATTTCTTAACTCAATTTAATATATCTCAAATTGCTGTACTCAGAAAAGAAAATGGAGAAGCGAAGTTTATTAAACCTGGCAACTCTCAAGTTTTAATAGATATACTTGATGATTTTGGTCCAGATGAAATAGAACAGTTACATCGTAGTGATGAATTAGAGCGACTTCCATGAAAGTTGAGATTTATGTAGAAGGTACATCTGATAAGTATGCAATGGAAGCATTATTATCACATTTGATTGAGGAAAAATTACAACAGGGTATCAGAATCGAATTTTTTCCTGTTAAAGGAAGTAACAATGATAGAGGAGGAAATGCGAAGAAAGATTTGCTGACAAAAACACCAATCAAAGCAGTAAATATTTTACGTAATAATCTGACGACAATTGTAGTAATAATGCCAGACTTATATCCTAGAAATATAGGATTTGACCATGAAACTATTCAAGAGTTAGAAAATGGTATTTTAGATAATTTTAATCAAGTATTACAGTCTAAACAAATTACTGATAATCGATTAAGAGAACGTTTGAGAGTTTTTTGCTTTAAACATGATTTGGAAGCATTAATTTTGGCTGCTGAATCCGAATTAAGAAGCGTGCTCGGTGTTAATTCTCTTAGTGTAAGATGGACGATACCAGTTGAAGATCAAAATCATAATGTTCCACCTAAAAACATTGTAGAGGAAATCTTTATAAAATATGGCAATAAATATAAAGAGACTGTAGATGCACAAAGAATATTAGGAATTGCTACATATCAAAACATTGCAGAACAATGTCCTCAAGCATTTCGACCATTTGTAGAGTTTTTAGAAAATCTTTAAATTAGGAAAAATAAATTATGATTCCTGGAGAAATTATTACACCAGAAGGTGAAATTGAACTAAATGCTGGGCGTCCTACTATTAAATTGCAAGTGTCAAATACTGGCGATCGCCCCATACAAGTCGGTTCTCATTTTCACTTTTATGAAGTTAACGCTGCCTTAATTTTTGACAGAGAACAAGCGCGAGGAATGCGCGTCGATATCCCGGCAGGCACCGCAGTTCGCTTTGAACCAGGCGATGAAAAAGAAATAACATTAGTGCCTGTGGTTGGTAGCCGCCAAGTTTACGGTTTAAACAGTAAAATTAACGGCTCTCTGTAATTATGCAAATGGAATGGTACAATGAACCGCCTGTTTGGGAAGTAAAAGATGAAGCGATCGCTGTCACTTCTGGGGCAAAAACAGATTTCTGGCGGGAAACTCACTACGGTTTTATAAGAGATAACGGTCACTTTTTTTATCAAAAGATTCAAGGTGACTTGATTGCAGAAGTTAAACTCAGCGGACAGTATCAGGATTTATACGATCAAGCCGGCTTGATGGTACGTTCAGATGAATTCAATTGGTTAAAATGTGGGATTGAATTTGTTAATGGCGTGCAACAAATTAGCGCAGTAGTGACACGCAATTACTCAGATTGGTCTGTTATTCCAGTGCCGCAAAATCCTTCTGCAATTTGGATACGTGTAACTCGACGTGGCACAGCAATAGAGGTGGAACACTCTTTGAATGGAACTGAGTATACAATGCTGCGACTTGCTTATTTGACTCCAGTGGAAACATTAAGTGTCGGTGTGATGTGTGCCTCTCCTGAAGGAAATGGTTTTCAGATGAGGTTTGAAAATTTTCAAATTCGCAGTTTGTAAGGAGTAGTTATGAGTTACAGAATGTCCCGCCGTGCTTACGCTGAAACATATGGTCCAACAGTAGGCGATCGCATCCGACTTGCAGACACAGAATTATTTATCGAAGTTGAACAAGATTTCACCACTTACGGCGATGAAGTGAAATTTGGCGGCGGTAAAGTGATTAGAGATGGCATGGGACAATCCCCGATTTCTAATGCCGATGGTGCTGTAGATTTAGTAATTACTAATGCTTTAATCCTCGATTGGTGGGGTATTGTTAAAGCAGATATCGGAATTAAAGATGGTAAGATTTTCAAAATAGGTAAAGCTGGTAATCCTTATATTCAAAATAATATAGATATTATTATTGGGCCGGGAACTGAAGCCTTAGCAGGAGAAGGAATGATTCTTACTGCTGGCGGTATTGATGCCCATATTCATTTTATTTGTCCTCAACAAATTGAAGTGGCGATCGCTTCTGGTATTACCACCATGATTGGCGGCGGTACTGGCCCCGCTACAGGTACAAATGCCACTACTTGCACCCCAGGCCCTTGGAATATTTACCGGATGTTGCAAGCCGCTGATGCTTTTCCTGTCAACTTAGGGTTTTTGGGTAAAGGTAACGCCAGTCAACCCCAAGGACTTGTAGAACAAGTAGCTGCCGGTGCAATGGGGTTAAAACTACATGAAGATTGGGGAACTACCCCCGCAGCAATTGATAATTGCCTCAGTGTTGCTGATGAATATGATGTCCAAGTCGCTATTCATACTGATACGCTGAATGAGGCCGGGTTTGTGGAAGATACCATCGCCGCTTTTAAAAATCGTGTCATCCACACCTACCACACCGAAGGCGCAGGCGGCGGACACGCACCAGATATCATCAAAGTTTGCAGTCAAGCCAACGTTTTACCGTCTTCCACCAACCCCACGCGTCCTTACACCCTCAACACCTTAGATGAACACCTGGATATGTTGATGGTATGCCATCATCTCGATCCGGCGATCGCCGAAGATGTCGCCTTTGCTGAGTCCCGCATCCGGCGAGAAACCATTGCTGCTGAAGACATTTTGCACGACTTAGGCGCATTCAGCATGATTTCTTCTGATTCCCAGGCAATGGGTAGAGTAGGCGAAGTAATAATTCGCACCTGGCAGACATCTCACAAAATGAAGCTGCAAAGAGGAATTCTTAATCCACAAGGAACTGAGCAAGCAGCAGATAATTTTCGTGCAAAAAGATATGTTGCTAAATATACTATAAATCCAGCGATCGCTCACGGAATTGCTGAATATGTGGGTTCAGTGGAAGAGGGAAAATTAGCAGATTTGTGCTTATGGCGTCCAGCATTTTTTGGCGTCAAGCCGGAAATAGTCATTAAAGGCGGAATGATTGCATGGTCGCAAATGGGCGATGCTAACGCTAGTATTCCTACACCCCAACCAGTGCATATGCGGCCGATGTTTGGTAGTTTTGCAGGTGCTAAGAACGCCACATCATTAACTTTTGTTTCCCAGGCTGCTTTAGAAAGGGAAATTCCTACCCAGCTAGGTTTACGAAAAACAGCAGTTGCAGTTTCTGGAACACGCCAATTGCGTAAGCAGGATATGAAGCTTAACGATGCGCTACCCCAAATTGAAGTTGACCCAGAAACTTACGAAGTCAGGGCAGATGGCAAGTTGCTAATTTGTGAACCTGCAACAGTTTTACCAATGACCCAGAGATACTTTTTGTTTTAGTTGATGACTAATGGAGGCTACAACCAACGTTGTTGTTTAGCATAAACAATACTACCAATCACAATTGAGGCCATGACGGCGATCGCAGCAGGATAACCTAGAGGTTGCTCTAATTCCGGCATATACTTGAAGTTCATACCATAAACACCAGCAATGAAGGTGATTGGTAAAAATACCGCCGATAGCATAGTTAGGCGGTTAATTCGTTCACTAGTTTCACTGGCAATATTATCGCGTTGAATTTCCATCAATTCTGACATCCAGACTCTCAGACTTTGATACTCTTGCCAGAGATTATCGATATGATGAACAAATTCTTCATTGAATAATGTCTTCACTGGCTCTGAAATCCATTGGAAATCTTCGTAATTCATCATCATTAAAAGTGACTTAATGCTTTGGAAATTACGACGCCCAAAACGAGTAGATTGCCTCATGCTAGCAATTTTATGGTACGTTGATTCATCACCAAAATTTCCTAAAACCTCATCTTCTAAATCATCAAGTTGTCTAGAAATATATTCAAATACAGTATGGTAATTATTTAAAATATCTTTAAAAATCAGATATAAGAGATAGTCAATTCCCCATTTTTGCAGGTCTATATTTCGCTTTTGAAGATTGTTAGTTAGTACAGTAAATATTTTGACTTCAGTGATTTCAAAGGTGATAATAAAATTCCTTCCCAGCAAAATACTGCCACGCGCTACCTCAAACTCCCGATTTTTTAGTTGATGAGTTAAAATTTCATAGTTGTCAAATAAACAATCTTCTGTATCTTCATCCATTCCTGTAGGCGTATGGTTGAAAACCATGTTCACACGAGATGGATTAAGTTGAAAGTGATTGAGAATTCTGCCAGTTCCAGCGCGATCGCGAAAATTAACACAGCGCAACCAAATATTCTGAGAACTATCAATTTTTTGAAGTACCGTATCAACATCCCTACTGGAGAATAAATCTACCTGATTCTGAGAAAAGGTAAGAAGAATTAGCATGTGGGTTTTAAGATCGCAATTCCAACAAAAAAGCGCCCCCTTTTCAGGGACGCTTTTTATTCAGCTATTACTGAAGTATTAGCCGTTGATAGCAGGAGCAGTCAAAGCTACAGGAGCAACATCACTAGCAGCCAAGTCTAAGGGGAAGTTGTGAGCGTTACGCTCGTGCATTACTTCCATACCCAAGTTAGCGCGGTTGATTACGTCTGCCCAAGTGCTGATAACGCGACCTTGAGAATCAATGATGGATTGGTTGAAGTTGAAACCGTTCAGGTTGAAAGCCATTGTGCTGACACCCAAAGCGGTGAACCAGATACCAACAACAGGCCAAGCAGCTAGGAAGAAGTGCAAGGAACGGCTGTTGTTGAAAGAAGCGTATTGGAAGATCAAACGACCGAAGTAGCCGTGGGCTGCAACGATGTTGTAGGTTTCTTCTTCTTGACCGAATCTGTAACCGTAGTTTTGAGATTCGGTTTCGGTGGTCTCACGAACCAAAGAAGAGGTTACTAGAGAACCGTGCATTGCGGAGAACAAAGAACCGCCGAATACACCAGCCACACCTAACATGTGGAAGGGGTGCATCAATATGTTGTGTTCTGCTTGGAACACAATCATGAAGTTGAAGGTTCCAGAGATACCCAGAGGCATACCATCAGAGAAAGAACCTTGACCGATTGGGTAGATCAAGAATACTGCGGTAGCAGAAGCTAGAGGTGCGCTGTAAGCTACGCAGATCCAAGGACGCATACCTAAGCGGTAAGAAAGTTCCCACTGACGGCCCATGTAGCAAGCGCAACCGAGCAAGAAGTGGAAAATTACCAACTGGTAAGGACCGCCGTTGTACAACCACTCATCTAAGGAAGCAGCTTCCCAAATTGGGTAGAAGTGCAAACCGATAGCGTTAGAAGAAGGAACAACTGCACCAGAGATGATGTTGTTTCCGTAGATCAAAGAGCCTGCAACAGGTTCGCGGATACCATCGATGTCCACAGGAGGAGCAGCGATGAAAGCGATTGTGAAGCAAACGGTAGCGGCTAACAGGGTAGGAACCATCAGTACACCAAACCAACCAACATAAATGCGGTTGTCAGTGCTGGTGATCCACTCGCAAAAGCGATCCCATACGTTAGCGTTGGAACGCCGTTGTAAGGTTGTGGTCATTGTTTTATGAGTGCTTTGTTTTGTTAAATATGAGACAGACAAACTTTATTTTTCGCCTGTTGAAATAAGTCTACATGAATTTACTTTGGTGAGATATTTAGCTTAATATTCTGTAACATCTTTGTTGAATAAACTTACGGAAAGGTAAAGTTTTTCTTTGATTGATAGCAGTCATAAAAAGCATCAAAAGCCTTGATTTGTCGGATTTTAAGCAATTTAAACACCTAATCAATTTTGGTTATTTGATCGCCTAGTTATTTATCTTTACATTTGTTTACAAAGAGACTTAAAACTCTCTAATAAAAAACATCTTGTAAGAGTGTAGAACTCATAATTTATAGGGGTTTCCAATTGCATAGAATACGAAAAATTATTACGGTAGCACAGCTAGCTGTGCTACCCTATCGTCTACCTCATAAATTGCTATTAACTACACTCGCCTGTTGACCAAGAAAGTAGATTAATAAAGTAGATTAAAAATCAAAATATATATATGGCAAGCTACCTTCAGGAGCTAATAACCAAACTGCGTAGAAGCATAAGGGCACGAAAACCAGCTTTACAGGCCAGTTGAACTCTAACTTCAACATCCTGTTAAAGGCATAGACTATAGCCATGAAAGTAGCTAAAATTGCCAACACCCAAGCGAGTTGGTATTGGCTCATATTTAAAGCTTCCACATAGACTTTTTGGGCAAACTGGGCGTCGGCTGGATAACCCCAAAGGTGGCGAGTTACTAGAAAAGAGTCTTGGAGGTTAGGTAAGCGGAACCAAATCCAAGAAGTAAAAACCATCAATTGGGTCAACAGCCAAGCTATAAATACACCTAGAGGATTTTGCCAGAAATGTTCTAGTTTTTCAAAGCGATCGCTAATTACGTCTGTAAGTCGATGAACCACCAATGCTAATCCGTGAAGTATCCCCCACACTACATAACCTAAAGAAGCACCGTGCCAGATACCAGCAATTAGCATCACAATAAATAAATTCCCACAAGTGCGAGTCAAACCCTGACGTGAGCCACCTAAAGGAAAATAAATATAGTTACGTAGCCAATCGCCCAAAGTCATGTGCCAGCGCCGCCAAAATTCCGCAATACTAGTGCTGAAATAAGGAAAATCAAAATTTTCAGGCAAAACCAAGCCGAAAAGTAAAGCACTACCACGGGCAATGTCCACGTAACCATTGAAATCTAGATATAACTGCAAGCCGTAGGCAAATGTAGCTAACCAGAGATCCGTACTACCTGCCCGCTGTAGATTGCCAAAACATAAATCGACAAAAACTCCCAGATGGTCTGCCAAAATACCTTTTTTAACTGCACCTCTAGCAATTAACCATAATCCTTCTGCCACTCTATTAGTAGTAGGTAAATGTAGAGTATTAAATTGATTTGCGAAGTTGTGGTAGCGCGTAATTGGTCCAGAAATCAGTTTGACAAAAAATAATTTGTACGAAGCAAATTTTAGAAACTTATCCGTAGCAGGGGCACCACGATAGACATCTATTAAATAAGCAATACACTCAAAGGTGAAAAATGAAATCCCCAAGGGTGCAATTAATTTAAAAGAGTTCTCTGTTGAGTTTGCTTGTATGTGAAAAACAAACTTATACAAAGGGATAGTATACTTAAAACCAAATAAAAGTAATACGTTGAGAACTATACCTAGCCACAGAAGCTTTAGACGACGTAGATTCCAGTCATTTTCGATAAATCGCCATTCTTCATTAGAAATTCGCCAGTCAAGAGAATGTTTTCCTAGTGATGTATTCTTGCCAATTTCTATTCCCAAGCGAAAATTAATAAAAGTCAATGCTAATAGCAATGGGATGTACTGGATATGCAAAGATGCATAGAAAACTAAACTGGCAATTAGCAGTGTCCACAATCGCCATTTATGCTGTCCTAAAGACCAGTAAATTCCCAGTACACTCAACAAGAAAAGCCCATAGAAAATTGATATAAAGTTCATTTTTTAGTCATTAGTCATTAGTCATTAGTCATTAGTCAAAACCCTCCAGGTAGGGAAAAGGAGGGATCTTTCCTTTCCCCTTCCCCTTGGCGAAGCCATCTCTCCATCTCCTTACTTTGCTGGCCAAGGAATCATTGGGTCAGTAGCTAACTTTTTCGACACTTCGTAGGCGCCAAAGCGATTGAGGTGGCTGGGGTCGGAAAAGTAGTCATTTACTTTGAGCCACTGTTGGCTTAAATCACGATAAATAAAATTGGGATTAGTTGCTAAACGCAACATATTTTGTTGGAATTCTTGTTCATATTTTTTACGCACTGGATCTAAATAATCTGCTGTCAGAGGCATGTTGATAAAGACTAAAGAAATTTTCTGAGATTGGGTAAATTGAAGCACTTCTTGGAAGGCGTTATCTTGCTCTCCTCCTACTTGGAAAGATTTGTAATCGTTGTCATAATTGCCTGGAACTCTAGAATGTTTTTGATAGTATCTAGCAGGATTAAAGCGAATAGACAAAGGTAGAAATCCATCAAAGTCAACTGCTTGCTGTGAAGTATCTTCTAAGTTACCGTCTGTTAGCTGTTTTGGCGATGTAACTGTCTGGTTTTGACCAAATTGAAGCAGTTGTTTTTGCACTAGACTTTTAATTTGCTCGCGGTTTTGATAGCTACCAGAAACAGATGCTAGAGCATGATTTAACCAATCATTGACAGCTTGATAACTGTTAGTTTCTTGCTTTTCTTCTTTTGTCTTTTCTTGTTTGGGATTTTCGGACAAATCACTGCTAGTTCCAGTTGTAGATGCTTTCTGCAAAGCTTGTTTATATCCAGTTGATGCAGCTATCGATTTAAAGGTAATATCCTCGCGTCCGCTATTGAAAGCACGGGCGCCATCTGCCCAAAGAATTAATTTCGGCAGTTCTGATGGTTCTAAAACCTGGCGGATCACAAAGTTTACAACTTGTGCTGTTGCACCATTAATTCCAAAGTTGAACACATCAATATTTGGATAACCCTGAGTTGCCAAAGCTTTAGAAAGTGCTGCTGGGTCTACTCCTCTAAGGGCGCGGGAGGAACCAATGATTAATATATCCGGCGGACTACCGGTTCTAGCGAGGCGTTGTTTGTATAGGGCTAGTTGCTCGTCTAATTGCCTAACATTGAAACTTGGCATTTGCGATCGCGCTGCTAAAAGAATAGCAGTGGCGGTTGCCTTTTCTTTCAGTGGCGCGGCTGCTAAATTCCCGCTTTGTGTATCATCACCTTGGGTGAATTGAGAAGCATTGAATACAGTACTTTGGTTTGGAGAAGATTTGGTTTTGCCAGTGCTAGCAAAAAATGTCTTTTTCTCATTGGGATTTTTCCCAGATGTCAAGGATGCTTTTTGCTCACTAATGACAGTTGGAGAACTTGGCGTAGTGCGTGTGATGATTTGACCCAACACCCAATCACTTTGAAGGGTGAGCAATAATCCCAGTGTCCCCCAAACCAAAGCAATTTTAACTCCTTGAGCATCAGGGTTTAGCTCTGCGGACTGATGGCTTTCTGTAAATAGCTGAGTTACCAACAGGAATTTTTTGACTGCTGCATTCGCCGTTGCTAGCCAATCGAGGGCTACTTCTGTAACAAAACTTTGAACTTCTTCTGTGGTTAAGTCTGGGCGCAAAATTGGTTCGCTAGTTTCAGCAGTTACCAAATCGTTAACGTATTGAGAAGTAGCAGCAAATTCTGGGGTTGCTTCTGGTACTAAACGTTGGCGATGTTCTAAATCGATGCCATGATGCCAAAAAGGTTCCTTATTCCCTGCACGCCTTCCGTAGACGCGCACTCCTTTAATACCGGGAATTTTTAACTGGCGAATAAATTGTGTAACTTTGTTTGCTACTTGTGTTCGTCCTGGACAAACAGGCGCATCACACATAATGTGCAATAAATCGCCTTTATTCAGCAAAAGTACGCGAATTCCACCTGTGAGCAAACGCCAATCCAAGTCAGGATTGAGTAAGCGTTCTAGTAAAAAAACGATCGCTGGTTCATCGCCAGTATTGGCCAAATCCAGTGCCGATGTAGCAAAAACAGAATGCTCCGCAGCAGGTAAAGCTAGCCAATCAATCCAAGCAGGTTGTTTGTCCCCTGCTTTTTGTCCATATATTGTGGCACCAAGAATGCCTTGGGGAGCGATCGCTTCTAGCTGGGGTACAATTACCTCCAAGCACGCTGTTTTATCTGGGATTGGGGCGGTTCCTAAGGGGTCATAAGCTGGTGTACAAAAAATATGCAGCGTCGATTCTTTGAGAGAAGCTTGGACAGCAACTTTTAACCCTGACAATACCTCAGTTAGTAATCTGGCGATCGCTTGCAAATCTCCCCAACGTGCCCACTCCTTGAGCATTACCTCTGGTGGCGTTAAATCCACCCGCAGCAGCCAATCAGGTGCAGTTTCACCGCTTACTTGAGAAACTATTACCGCATCTGGATAGCCAGAAAGCCTGAGATAACGCAACTTTTGGGCTATTGGTTCCGCCAGCAACGATGCGTCAGGACTATAGCTAGAGTGGCAGAATATCCACAGACGATTTTCTTCAACTTGAGAATTCTTGGGCTTATATAGCTTAATCTTTGCTTGTACTGACACACCCAACGTACTCAAAGTTTCACTCAGATAGCGAGCAATGGCATCTGGGTTACCTTGGCGTGCCAAACTTTCATTAGAGACAATCAGCGCCCCAGCTGGTTGTTTTGATGTTTCGGAGTCTGCTAGTAAAGCTTGCTGCACCTGCTCTACATGCTTTTGGATTTGATTCAAATAAACTCGATGGCACCATTTGGGGCGTGGTTCCCCTTTTCTTCGACCATAGACAAATACTTGATATATTGAGGGTTGTTCGTTGCTTGTGAGGCTATCCAAATCTGTTTGCTGTAGTGCTTGCAGCAAATCAGACAGGGTACGCCAACGCTGCGGACATTCTGTCCCCTCACAAAGAATATGAAGGTCATTTCCCCGTAATCGGATTTTCACCCCGAAAGTGTTAATCCCTGTTGCTTGGCTGATCCATTGCACTAAGGATTGCTGGCGATCTGGTAATACTGTTTTCATGGGAAATTAACTTTAACAGTCAGCGATTGTTGGGGGATAGTGCCTGCACTTGTAAACTAGAACCATAGGTCTATCACAGTTTGACGTTTTTTTTTAACAATTTTGTTACCTTTGGAGCTTGCAAAATCGGCAAAGATAGTCTTGTACGGTTGCAAGTCTGGCTAATGTTGAGTTTTGCGTTTATTTTACTCGCAGGGAGTCACAAATCAGAAGTTAGGAGTCAGAAGTCACGAGTCAGAATAATTTTATGTGACTAGCTGATAAATTGTCTTTTAGAGACAGAATCACCTCCAGTTGAGCTAACGCTCTTTGTAGGCTAAACCAACAAATCTTATCCAATTTAAACTCCTTCTCTCGATATGTGAAGTAATCCAAACTCAAAACTCCTAACTTCTAACTCCTAACTTCTGATTCCTTTTGACTGATTTTTCCACAACCAAAGAATTAGCAATGACAGCAGCCAACCAAAAACCCTCAGATAACCCCCCATCCAATCTGGATTTTTTTAGCATTCCCCAATCATTCCTCTTACAAATAGGTACAGCGTCTATGGTACTGCTGCTGATTACAGAAAAAGCTACAGTAAAGGCACTAGAAGCTATGGGGGAAGCGAGTGAAGAATTATTTCGAGGCGATCGCTTACCCATTCTTGACTTCCCAGACGATAACGAAACTAAACAAACTTAGAAAATATACATCGAACAATTATCTGCTCAGGAAGAACATCGTGAGCGTCGAGTGCAAAACCTAAAAGTGTAAACAGTAATTGGCTTTACAACAATCAAGAATATGAGTTCCCTTTTATACTCTTCATCGCAAACTGCGGATATATACCCGGTGTCGGAATTATTTTTGCGTCATCGGCTACAAGTAGTGGAAGAATTGTGGGAGTCAGTTCTGAGGCAAGAATGCGGCCAAAACATGGTAGATCTGTTGCGGCAATTGCGGGATTTGTGTTCGCCAGAAGGACAAACAACAAATGACCAAGCCTCTTCAGCTGTCAAGTTGATTGAACAACTGAACATCAATGAAGCAATCCGCGCGGCTCGTGCTTTTGCTCTGTATTTTCAGTTGATTAACATCATAGAGCAGGAATACGAGCAACGGCAGCAATTGAGCCGCTATGAGGCAGAAAGCGAAGCAACAGAGCCGGAAACGCCATCAAATGCTAATTATTCGTCCAATCAAGGAGAAGATGACGCGCCTGTTACTGGGGGACTGGCAGCACAGTTGCTGGCAAAGAATTATGTTCAAAAAGCCCAAGTCAAGTTAAAAGGTACTTTTGCGGCTTTATTTCCCCATTTATTTAAACTGAATGTCCCACCCCAGCAAATTCAACGTCTAATTTCCCAGTTGGATGTCCGCTTAGTCTTCACAGCGCACCCAACAGAAATTGTGCGTCATACCATCCGCGATAAGCAGCGACAAGTAGTACAACTGTTGCAAAAACTCGATGTCTTGGAAAATGGCTTTGGTAGCACAGGAGTGGGACATCCTTGGGAAGCAGTAGATATCCGCGAACAATTACTCGAAGAAATCCGTTTGTGGTGGCGCACAGACGAACTCCACCAGTTCAAACCCACAGTGCTGGATGAAGTTGATTACGCTCTACACTACTTCCAAGAAGTTTTATTTGATGGTATTCCGCAACTCTATAAACGGTTCAAATATACACTAGCGAATACTTTTCCTTGGCTAGAACCGCCGAGTAAGAATTTCTGCTCGTTTGGTTCTTGGGTAGGTTCAGACAGAGATGGTAACCCATCAGTCACACCAGAAATTACCTGGCAGACAGCTTGCTATCAGCGCAAAATGGTGCTGGGAAGATATATCCAGTCAGTCAAACAACTGATTGAATTATTGAGTGTGTCGATGCACTGGAGTGATGTCTTACCAGACCTGCTGGAATCTCTAGAATTAGATCAGTCCCAGTTGAGTGAGGTATATGACGCCCTAGCGTTGCGTTATCGACAAGAACCTTATCGGCTCAAACTCGCTTATGTCCTCAAACGACTGGAAAATACCCGCGATCGCAATTTAGCCTTATACAATCGGGAAACGCCAAAAAATCAAGACAGTCCCTTATATCGTTCCGGAGCCGATTTTTTAGCAGAACTGCGGTTAATTGAACGCAACTTGACAGAAACAGGTTTAAGCTGTAGAGCGTTAGAAGATCTAATCTGTCAGGTGGAAATTTTCGGCTTTAACTTGACACAGCTAGATATCCGCCAAGAATCATCACGCCACTCTGATGCACTCAATGAGATTTTAGAGTACCTACAAGTACTACCCCAAGCTTACGATGAACTCTCTGAGGCAGAAAGAGTTGCTTGGCTAACTTCGGAACTACAAACCCGCCGCCCATTAATTCCAGCAGAATTGCCATTTTCCGAAAAAACCAACGATGTGATTGAAACCTTTCGCATCGTGCGATCGCTGCAACAAGAATTTGGCGTCAACATCTGTCAAACTTACATTATCAGCATGTGCCGCCAAGTCAGCGACGTCCTGGAAGTGTTGCTCTTAGCCAAAGAAGCCAGACTTTTTGACCCTGCGATCGCTGTGGGAACCATTCAAGTTGTCCCCCTATTTGAAACAGTAGAGGACTTGCAACGTTCCAGAAGCGTCATGCGAGAATTATTTGAACTTCCTTTGTATCGCGCTTTGTTAGCCGGCGGCTACAACAGTGGTGAGCAACAATTACCCAGTACTGAGTCTACCCAGCAACACCAGTCCGCTCAAGTCAAAGAACCTGTACACATAGCTGGCTCCTCGGCAATCACCACTAATCTGCAAGAAGTCATGCTGGGGTATTCTGACAGCAACAAAGACTCTGGTTTTTTAAGTAGCAACTGGGAAATTCATAAAGCTCAAAAATCGCTGCAAAAAATAGCAGAAGAGTACGGCGTGAATTTGCGGATTTTTCACGGACGCGGCGGTTCTGTGGGACGAGGAGGCGGGCCGGCTTACGAAGCAATTTTGGCTCAACCGGGTCACAGCATCAATGGGCGGATTAAGATTACCGAACAAGGCGAAGTTTTGGCTTCTAAATATTCCTTGTTGGACTTAGCTTTATATCACATGGAAACAATCACCACCGCTGTGATTCAAGCTAGTTTGCTGCGAACAGGGTTTGATGATATCGAACCTTGGAATGAGATTATGGAAGAACTAGCAGCGCGATCACGTCAACATTATCGTGCCCTAATTTACGAGCAACCTGATTTTATCGACTTTTTCCACCAAGTAACCCCAATTGAAGAAATCAGCCAACTGCAAATTAGTTCTCGTCCAGCGCGGCGTCCATCTGGCAAAAAAGACTTAAGCAGTTTGCGAGCTATTCCTTGGGTATTTAGCTGGACACAAACTCGCTTTTTACTACCTTCTTGGTATGGTGTCGGCACTGCTTTGCAAGAATTCTTGAACGCAGAACCAGAAGAACACTTAAAATTGCTGCGCTATTTTTACATTAAGTGGCCTTTCTTCAAAATGGTGATTTCCAAAGCAGAAATGACCTTGGCAAAAGTAGACATGCAAATGGCACAGCACTACGTTCAAGAATTGTCAAAACCAGAAGATAAAGAGCGCTTTGTTAAGGTTTTCGATCAAATTGCAAGTGAGTTTTATCTGACAAGAAGTTTGGTGTTAAAAATCACCAATCACAATCGACTTTTAGATGGCGATCCGATATTGCAAAGGTCTGTACAGTTACGCAATGGCACAATTGTACCTTTGGGATTTATCCAAGTTTCTTTGCTGAAGCGTTTACGCCAGTCCTTGAATACTACTGCTACTTCTGGAGTAATTCACTCTCGTTATAGCAAAGGTGAATTACTGCGAGGGGCATTGTTAACCATTAATGGTATTGCTGCGGGTATGAGAAATACAGGTTGATTGGGCATTGGGCATTGGGGGATGAGGGAGTATAACAGTTGAAGCATAGTTTACGACATAATCCCGACCGTAAAAGCCTGACAGAAAAAACACTTTCAACCCTATTGCCTATTGCCTATTCCCTTTCCTGGATTAATAATTCTTTGCTAGTCATTTTCTACCTTTGATCGTTCCCTTTTGATTGTATCTAGAAGGCTGGAATTACTTGGTCAATTTTGTTCATCAGTTTGATTGTTCGTTGTGATACCACTATAATTCGCTGGTAGTGTTGGATCTCGAAATCCGTATTAAAGATTAAAAAAACTGGCTCATTAACGAGTATCAAAGACTTATCCCCAATCCCCTATACCTAATGACTAAAAACAAAATTTTAATTTGCACATTTTTAGCATTGTCCTCAGGTTTTTTTGGTGCTTATAGTAGCGCACAAATCACCACCATGTTGCATAACCAGAAGTGCCAAAACCAATATTGGGGTTTGAAGATAATATGCAACACTGGGGCGACACTAGGAGGAATGTGGCAAGGTAGCACAACAGGACTATGGACAGGTACAGTTTTAGGTACGTTTGTTGGTGGTTTAGTAACGCGGGAAACTCATAATTAAGTAATGGATAAATTTCTCTCAAGCAGTGTTGGTGTCAGCAAGACTGGTAAAATCTACCCATAGCGAAGAAGAGCAAATCACCATGACTACTGAAACTAACCCAGGTAATCAAACGACTACAGGTGCGGATGCTGTTGATGAAGCGATCGCACGGGGAATTGATTTTGACGGTTCTCCGATTCCACCTGCCAAATTAGAACTTTATCGCAAAGTCATGGGGCTAGAGGGCAATAGACAGCGTAGTGGTGTATCTAATACTATGCGATCGCGCATTGTCCGCATCGGTGCTAAACACATCCCCCAAGCTGAACTTGACCAGTTGCTTGTTGATGCCGATTTCGCACCCCTGAAAGAAAAAGAAATTGCCTTTTATTACGGCGGCAAATAAGTAAAGTTAGGAGTTAGGAGTTATCCCTTCATCTCCCTCACTTTTCCAAAGTTCTCACACTCAACACGTGCGGTGGCGTTGAATCAGGCGGATAAATCACATCTACGTTTACTATCCGTTTAGTAGAGGGTGGAAGTGTAAGTTGCAGTAATGGTTCTAATACCTGCCCAGTTCTGTGCCACAAATGCACGTAGCGGATTTTTTGTTGACCTTGGTCATCGAAATAACGTACCCGCACTGTACCACGGAAAAAAGGAAAATCTAGGGATGGTTTGCGGAAACGTAAACCACCTTGGGATAATTTATCTTCTTTTAAAGGTGTTTCTAAAGTAACAGCGACAGTTTGGTTTTGAGCAGTGTTATTGCTTAAAGGTAAAGTAAGCTTGTATTCCACCCCGTAATTACCGTGTGCTTCGTATGCTGTATCGGGATACCGTACCAGCATCTTGGCTGTTTGGATTTGTTCAGTACCCAATCGACCACCCCGCAGTGTAACTATAGGATAAGAAATAGCTTTGCCACGCTGGGGAATTGTCAGATTTGTGGTTTGGGGATTATCCACGAGTTTTGCTTGCCATTGGGAACCTTGGGAAACACCAGCTACACGCCCATAAATCAGTGCGCCACTGGTAGCATTCGGAGGAGTCGGTGTTTTATCTCGCGGCCCAGCAAAGTTACCTGTATCTAGTAAAGTTTGCCATTCTGCGAAAGTGGGTTGACGATCGCTTCCATCAGCATTTTTCTTGGCAAACATCGCTAAACTTGCGGCATAAACTGAATCGCTACTACGCAACCGCATAAAACTAGACCGACCGTTGACCGGTTTTTCTAAATTTCTTACAGGAATGGGATGATTTAGCAACATCCGGCTTTGTCCTGGAGGAATTACCAGTTGGGCGGGAAAATCAGCTTGGCGAACGCCCCGGAGTACATCAGCAACAGCGCGGGCACCTGGGCCTGAATAAGCCTTACCATCGTTATTTTCAATGTAAGGAGGTAAGGTCACAAAGGGCGCATCCTGCATTAAATAACTCGCCGCTTGCAATACATCTACTGTTACAGGTTTTTTACCAGGGTTATGCACAATTACACCCAGGTATAGCGTTTGTAAATCCTTGGGAGTGTGGGTGTAGTGGTGGGCGAATAAGTCAAAACGTCCTTTAAAAGGGAAATTGAGGTGGGCGGCTGCAACTTTTTTCCCGTTTGAAGGAAAGGTAGAAAGTAAAATACCCTCAGTTTTAATCCATTCTGGGCTATTGCTATTAAAGACGGGTATTGTATCTAATTTCCCTGGTAAAACCCGAACTTCCCCAGCTTGTACGATTTCTTGGTAAGTTGGCTTTGGTGAACTTTGAGCGATCGCTGAATTATGATTACGACTTGTGCATCCAAGGGTTTGAGTTATAGCTAATCCTAATAAGACTATGAATATAGGTGACGGTAGTTTAACTAGCATAAATTTTATTTGGAAATCAGCCCTGGTATTAAAGATAATCAGTTATTACTACAAGTTCCTTTAAGGGGATTTCTGAAGGGCGATCGCCTGCATTAGTTACTTCTTTACCATTTTGCTAAATATCTGCTGACAGATATTCGATATGGATTTATTTTATTAGCCTCTTTCATATACTTGATAGCCTCTTCTCTTTGATTAAATTTATATGCAACGAATGACCGAGCAATTAACAGCGAATCAATTGTTTTTTTACCTTGCTTTTTAGCTTGTTCATCAGGGGAGCATCTCACCTTTGCAAATATACCAGGCGATTAGAAATCGCAGCTACACAAACGAAGTCCGCCTACGCGGACTCTAAGAATTTGAAACCCAGGATCGGTAGCTTTTGCCTGTATAGCCGCGAATTCCATTCGCCAGGGCAAACGTGTTTTTACAAAAGTGAGATGCTCCCGTTCATCAGCTTCTTGAAATGCTTGATTTGCTTTCTCAAAATCACCATTACTCAAATGTGAACAGCCTATCAAAAAGTGAGATTCCCAGATAACTGCTGATATTTTCAAAAAGAATTAAGTAGCGATGGCATAAATCATTTAGTATTTAATTAGGCAATTGCCTCAACAAAATTATTAGCCCAAAACCTCGTTATGGCTATACTTCAATATATCCATATAATCAAGAATTATCAGTATTAACTATACACAGTTCAAGAATAGCTTGTTGTAGGGTAAATAATTGTTGCCTTTTATATTTACAAATATTCAAAAAAAACCTCTGGCACTAATCTTAATTCTCCAGATATAAAGCGAGAAATTTCTATCCATAATGCCCGATGTTTATGTTTCCCTGACTCAGAGAAAACTAAACTTTCTAAAGTATAAAACTTAGGATCGACAAAATCACATTGATAAAGTTGAATAATTTCATGTCCTTGTCTACCGCTGAAGGTAAACAAATTTTCTATACTACCTAGATAGTGAATATTGGTTAGCTCTGCCTGAATTTCTTCTTGAAACTCCCGCTGTAGAGCATCACGGCTAGTTTCACCAAAGTCAACGCCACCACCCAAAGCACGATAAAATATTTCTTGCTTTGCAGGATCATAGCCTTCAGAAACGAAAATGCGTTCGCCATCTCGAATTAGTCCTAAAGCTAATACTCGAATTTGGCCAGCTTTATTCATTGTTGTAATTAATTATCGTAAATAGAATAAGGGCGGCTTTCACTATCTTCAACAGGCCAATCTTCGTTTTCGCCGCCGATGTACAAATCTTCAATAGTGACATATTCCTCACTTAGTTGTGTGAGGGCGTTGATTAAAATATCAATGGCGATCGCATCACTAGTTCCCAAGTCAAACCAACAACGCGCCCACTGTCCTTCATATTCAAATTCACCCATATTATGCATCAAAGCTAGTAAGCTTTTATCATACCCTTGGGAATCATAAGTCATGTAACTGATATCGAGTCCCGTTTCCTGCACCTGGAGATTTTCTCCGTTAAATGCCCCCAATTTACCCAGATAAAACCAGGAATCAAAAGCTTCTTCCACATACTGTTTTTCACGTTCAGAAGGAACTGTGCTGAATTTTAGCCAAATCCATACATCAAAAGGATTAAATTCGCGGAATTGAATTTGCATTTTAGTTAAATATTTGAATTATTTTTACTGAAGATAAGCATATCAGAGTGGGGAGTAAGGGAAATGGGGAGTGCGGGGGAGTGGGGAGTGAAGGGGGAAAGATTTGTTTCCATCCTCCCATAACTCCCACACTCCCAATGCCCGACGCACAATTAATTACCTGGAATTATTTAGGCTAAGAGCATTTTTACGTTCACTTTCGATTTGTTTGACTAAACTACTTGGGAGTTGGGATTTTTTAGTCAATGCTTTGTCAAAATTAGCGATCGCTTCCTTAATCACTTGCTGATTCTTTTCCTTTTCCGCCAATCGTTTGAGAATTTGGGCTTTGAGATAGTAAATTTCGGGATTTTCGCCTGCGCTTTTAATCGCACGATCAACAGACTCTAGTGCCTGAGGATAGCGTTTTAAATCCCGATAGGCAAGAGCAATACCCCGATGCACGAGATACTGAGGAGCAGCATTTTCTTGTAAACGTCCAATTGCTTGATCTGGACTAGCGAAAGGTAAATTAACCGCCAACAACAAATCCATATAACCCTTGATTAAATTCAGTTCTGGATCGTTGGCAGAAATCGCTTCGGCTTTGTCTAAATATTGATAAACTTGCCGCAACCGACCAAAAGCTTCTGGTACACCATTGACTGTACCTTCACGGATGAGAATTACAGAACCCTCTAAAAAATGACCAACAGCAGTGTATAAATTTCCACGTAATGGATCAGTGGGAATTAATTTTTGTGCGGTCTCCAAGGTTTTCTGGCTATAGGTGTTGAGTTTAGCCCAATCTTTATTTCCGTATGCTAAAGACGCCTTCATCGCATAAGCTAGAGGTTCATTTGGCTCTTTGGCTAGTGCTTGTTGGAGGTAACGCTCTGCTGCTGGATAATTGCCCTGTTGGAAAATCGCTTCAAAAGCTGCTTGAGTTTGGTCGCCAATTTCATGAGGTTTCTCAGTCCGAAAGGGATCGCCAGCTAGTGAGGGATTTATCGAAAGATTAAGTGCGATCGCAGCCCCAAAACCCACCTGAGCAAATTTAGTGAGTCTGGCAAACACGACGAATTGAGAACCAGAAAACCTTTTAGTCATTTTAAGCCTCAGAATAATTGCGGTTGAAATAGTTGTATATATTACTTAGGATGCCAAAAATGGTTAACTTTAACTTGTGTCTGCTTCCGGCAAAATTTTCTATAAAGATTGACTTGGGTAATTTTTTCCTGTTCCCAGGCATGTTGTAGCCATTGTTTAAGGGTAACTCTGCCACAATGGAGAAAAGGTGGATAATTCTTGCTGCTAGATTAGGGTGTTAAAGCAAGTAATAAGCAAGTAATAAGCAAGTAATATTTTATGAATTTTTTTTGCTGAATTTTCCAGCTGCTCTTGGTGTAGTTAATCAGTAATTCGCTGACTTTTTGGTAATCTTAACAAATGCTCTATCTCCGAAATCTAATTTATCACCCCACAGCGTGCCCAACAGCGATTCTCAAATCGCTCAACTTAGAATTAGCGCCCCAGCAGCTAGGGTTGATTATTGGCCCGAGTGGTTCAGGTAAAAGTACTTTACTAGAAATTTTATCTGGACTAGCTGAACCTACCTCTGGCGGACTTTTTTGGCGCGAACAAGAACTGATTCCCGAACAGCTACAACAATTGGCTGGATTGGTGTTTCAGTTTCCAGAGCGACATTTTTGTGGTAGTTCGATTTTAGAAGAATTGCGTTTAGGACATCCTGAATTAGGGTCTGATCGAGTCAGACACGCCTTAAGTGAGGTGGGATTAGAACATTTATCGCTCTCTACTCCTCCCCATGCTTTGAGTGGCGGTCAACAGCGGCGTTTAGCTTTAGCAGTGCAATTGATTCGTCAGCCAAATGTATTGTTATTGGATGAACCAACTGCTGGGTTAGATTGGTCAATGCGGCGGCAGCTGGTAAATTTATTAGCAAAACTTAAACAAGATTGGACACTGTTGGTAGTGACACACGATGCTGGGGATCTGTTAGCGATCGCAGATCGTTGCTGGACACTCAACCACGGTGTACTAGAATCAGTTGACCCGAAGACACTAGAAGCCAAAGTTAAAGAACCTCTGCCGATAGTGTGAGTCAAGAAGATGGGGAGATGGGGAGACAAGGGGACAAGGAGAATAACTCCTAACTCCTAACTCAGCATTCAGCACTCCGAATCCCCAATGACAAATGACAAATGACTTTTGACAAATGACCAACTCATTGCCTGAAATGGCAGAAATTTGGCAACAAACTCTCAATTGGCAACCAAGTGTCCAACAACAGACGCAATTTCAGAAACTTTATCAGTTAATCCTGGAAGGTAACCGCCAATTAAATTTAACTCGCATCACTGACCCCCAAGAATTTTGGGAAAAACATCTTTGGGATTCATTGCGAGGAATTGCGCCACAGGGAGAATTTATTTCATCTCTCCAAGGGAGTGCATCTGTAATTGATATTGGTACAGGCGCGGGTTTTCCGGGTATTCCAGTGAAAATTGCTGCACCCAATTGCACAATTACTCTCATGGATTCAACCCGCAAAAAAATTACTTTTATCGAACAAACCTTAACTGAACTTGCCCTAACAAATGCTAAAACTCTCGTCGGCAGGGCTGAAGAAATTGGTCAGCAACCCGAACACCGACAAGCTTATGATGTTGCTTTAATTCGTGCTGTGGGGACAGCTTCTGTTTGTGCAGAATATACACTACCATTCCTCAAACAGAAAGGTTTAGCCATAATTTATCGTGGTAATTGGACAGAAGATGAAACCACTGGTTTAGAAAATGCTGTTAAGCAATTGGGCGGCGTTATTGAAGCGATCGAAAAATTTACAACACCTTTGAGCCAAAGCGCTCGCCACTGTGTGTATTTGCGTAAAATAGCCCCGACACCACTTCAGTTTCCCCGTGCTACGGGTGTACCTACTCAAAAGCCTCTTTGAGTGCTATCAAATTGCCTAAAGCGTTAGTATCCACTCGGAAGAGTAATTATTTGTACTGAGCCAGATGATTTAGTACGGCGAAAAGACTGATGCTGTAGCTATATCTTCTTCCATAAGTGGCTGATACTCTAGACTAGAAAAGGGGCGAAAATCGGCTTTGCATAAAGCAGTTATCCTACACAATAAACGGAACTGTAGAGGTGTGGGCGGGAAATTTACACGCTCTACACGCAGGTCTACTGAAGTAGGGTCTTTCCAAAGAAGCTCAAAAACTTCACTCCTTAAGTAGCGTGGGCAATACCCTACAATATAATGATTCTCAGTATGGAGAGTTAATAGACCTCTTGCAAAAGTAACTTTTGCAAGAGGGGGGAAAGGGAAAAGGTTAAAGGGTAAAGGGTTTTTATGAGCCGCTTTCCCCTTTACCACTTACCCTTTTCCCCACTTCTGCAAGAAGTCTAATGCCTGGGAATCGTAAGGGTTTTGAAATTCGTGAGCTAACCATAACTTCTCTGTTGCCTCCAAGCGATTAATCCGCTCAATTGCAGATTTAGGCAGATATCTCAGCCCATGAGCGAAAAAGTATAGCTCGTACTGCCCTGATGAATCTGGCTCTGGGGATGGAAAGACGGTGAGACTGTCTGTTTCCCGTTTTCCACCACTACAGGCTAAAATTGCCAATGGATCGTCTTCACCATCTGAAATATTCAGCCATTGCAGAAAATTGGCGTAATCAGGGCGTGAACGGGACATCAGCCGATTAGAAAAGACTGGAAATAAGTGGGTTGATGTATAGACTTCTTCTAAGTTTGGAAATGAAGATATAGCAGGAGGCAGGAGGCAGAAGGCAGGAGGCAGGAGGTAAAAGTATTACTATTCCTAGCTTCCATGCTTTCAAAATGTCCTAACCTGTGTGACTACGGCTATAAAGGTGAAAAACTACACGTCTGTTGTGCGTCTTTTACGCCTTGGGTGTAAACAGACTTGTATTTTACGCCGTCGAATGTTAAACGACCAATGGTAAAGCAAGAGCGGCTGTTAGGGTCTTGCCAAGCTAAAAATAGTGTTTGAGGTGTCTTCACTGGAGTAATTTCCTTAAATCAAGTAGCCTATTTACCATCAAGTCAAAGCAGAAGCTTTTACAGGGAAGGCGGAAGCTCTTGCAGGCTGCGCTATATACTCAAACGTCAAGGCGGAAGCTCTTACAAGGAAGGCGGAAACTCTTACAGTGAAGACGGAAACTCTTACAGCCTGCGCTATATACTGAAACGTCAAGGCAGAAAGTCTTACAGGGCAGACAAAAGCTCTTGCAAGGACAGTGTATACGGTAGGTCGAGAAAGGGAGAGATAATATCATTATTCTTTCTCCCCACCACCCCTATCTAAGCAAATTTAAATTTTTTAGCGTCTGCAAGCCGCTTGTTAATCTCATCCCAGTTGACCACGTTCCACCACGCCTCTAAGTAATCGGCGCGGCGGTTTTGGTAGTTGAGATAATATGCGTGTTCCCATACGTCATTTCCCAGGATGGGATATTTACCTTGGCTGAGGGGACTATCTTGATTAGCTGTAGAGGTTACTTCCAGCTTGCCATCTTTGTTACGGACTAGCCAAACCCAACCACTACCAAAACGTCCAGCGCCAGCTTCGTTGAACTGTTTTTTGAAAGCTGCAAAACTACCGAAATTTTGATTAATAGCCGAGGCGATATCTCCTGTTGGTTCTCCACCACCTTTGGGCTTCATAATTTGCCAGAACATGGAATGGTTCACATGACCACCGCCATTATTTTGTACTGTTTTGCGAATATCTTGTGGTACTGTGTTAAGTCTTTGCAAAAGTTGTTCAACACTTTTGCTTTTGAGTTCTGGATGTTTTTCTAATGCCGCATTCAGGTTTTTCACATAAGTTGCGTGGTGTTTATCGTGATGAAACTGCATTGTTTTGGCATCGATGTGTGGTTCCAGGGCTTCGTAGGCGTAAGGTAATGGTGGTAGTTGGATAGCCCCTGTTGTGTTTGGTGTTGTGTCGGGAGTTGGAGTGTTTCCTTGAGGAGAATTTTCTGCCAATGCACAAGCGTCTAACGCCAAAGCACCTGCACCTGCTGTGAGTAAAAACAAGAAATAACGTCGGTTAACAGTCATATACGTTTTTGCAGCGAATCCATATCAATTACTTCGTCGTTTTTATTTTCTTAGATTCTGGTTGCAAAAAATTGGGGAATGGGGAGATGGGGGGCAGAGGGGAAAGAGGAAATTTTTAATTTTCCCCCTTGCCCCTTTTCCCCTGCCCCTCTGCCTCTTCCCAATGCCCCATTACCAATTAATCAAAATGCTGAATTATGGCTTCGGCAAATTCAGAACATTTTAAGGGTTCAACTGGTGGTTCTAGCAAACGTGCTAAATCATAGGTGACTTGACTGTTGGCGATCGCATCTCCTAAACCTTTCTTAATTAGGTCTGCGGCTTCTTGCCAACCCATAAATTCCAGCATCATTACGCCGGACAAAATCACTGAACCAGGATTAATCTTATCTAACCCAGCGTGTTTGGGTGCGGTGCCGTGGGTAGCTTCAAATATGGCACTGCGATCGCCAATGTTTGCCCCTGGCCCCATTCCTAATCCACCGACAATTGCTGCCGCCGCATCAGACAAGTAATCGCCGTTTAAGTTCATCGTCGCCAGAATCGAATACTCATCTGGTCTGGTTTGGATTTGTTGAAAAATACTGTCAGCAATCCGGTCGTTCACCAAAATTTTATCTTTCCATTTACCATCGCCGTGGGTTGCCCAAATTGAGTTAAGAACTGTTTCAACTTCCTTGACAATTTGCGCTTTTTTCTCATCAGTAAGAGCATCAAACCCTGGATCGATTTGGCGGGCATTTTCTTCTAAGGAAATATTGGGATTTTTTTCCTTGTTGCTCAAAATCCAAGATTCCCGTTCAGTGACAGTTTCTTGGCGAAACTCCGTGGTTGCTAGTTCATAACCCCAATCGCGAAAAGCGCCTTCGGTGTATTTCATGATGTTGCCTTTATGCACCAAAGTCACTTGTTGCTTGTGTTTGGGCAATTGCAAAGCGTGTTTGATGGCACGTCTAACTAGGCGCTGAGAACCAGTTTTACTGATGGGTTTAATACCGATGCCGGCATCGAGGGGAATTTGTTTTTTCCCATGTTCTGGGGTGGCGGGGATGAGTTCCTCGTTGAGAATTTTAATTAAGCGATCGCCGATTTCACTACCTTGTCGCCACTCAATACCTAAATAAATATCTTCCGTATTCTCTCGATAAACAATTACATCCAGCTTTTCTGGATTTTTATGGGGTGAGGGTGTCCCTGCGTAGTAGCGGCAAGGACGCACGCAGGCATATAAGTCAAAAATCTGCCTTAATGCCACATTTAAAGAACGAATACCACCACCTACGGGGGTAGTTAAAGGCCCTTTAATAGCTACACCATATTCTTCAATTGCCGTTAGAGTGTCCTGAGGTAAATACTGGTAAGTTCCGTATAAATCGCAGGCTTCATCCCCAGCGTAAACCTTAAACCAACTAATTTGACGCTGACCTTTGTATGCCTTAGCTACCGCAGCATCTAGCACCTTTTGGGTAGCAGGCCAGATATCTATACCTGTACCGTCGCCCCGAATAAAAGGGATAATTGGATTATCTGGTACGACTGGCTCACCATTTTTGAAGGTGATTTTTGCTCCAGTTTTAGGGGGGGTAATCTTCTCATACATACTTCAAACACTCCTGTAAAGATAGACCGTTGGGATTGGGGACTGGTGATTGGGGACTGGGGGGCTTAGGCATTGAGGATTGGGACAAAGGTGCAGAGGGTAAAGACTTACTGCAACTTACCCTCATCTCCCTCATTTCCCTCATCTCCCAGTCCCTAGTCCCCAGTCTCCAGTCTCCTGAAGCGCAGATTTTCCCCCTATTTTCCTTTTACATTATTTGGGGATTTAAGTGTGGGATTGGGTGAAGCGATCGCAATTTTGTACGATCAAAAATAGTAAACTACTTTTCGCTATCAGTGCTTCACCTAAGAGAATGCTCGATAGCTGACCGCTTTTTCACGCTACCGCTAATACGAGTAATGGCATGACAGACCCAATGATTTTATCAGGCCCTGCTACTGACATCGACTCCCTCCGACAACCATTAATCGCTGGGTCTATTCAAGTCCAACAACAAATCATCTCACAGCTAGCACAGTTGGGAAATCAGGGATTAGATGTGTTGATGGAATTTTTACTGAAACGACGTGACAACCCAGCAACTTGGATTGATGGCAAAGCATACCAAGTCCTTTACAAGTCTGATGCACCCCAAGCCAAAGAATTTCTGCTCTCTTGTTTTCCTGAGGGAATTGTACCTCTAAAATCAGAGTGCGGGATTAATTACAATCCTTTGCAACAGCTACTCGCTCAGCAAGATTTCCAAGCTGCCGATCGCACGACAATAGAAAAAATGTGTGAACTCTCAGGCCCGACGGCTGTACAACGCAAATGGTTGTATTTTACTGAGGTAGAAAATTGTCCGGCTGTTGACTTGCAAACTATTAACAATCTATGGTTAGTCCACTCCGAGGGCAAATTTGGCTTTTCAGTACAGCGAGAAATTTGGTTGAGTTTAGGCAAAAACTGGGAGAATTTTTGGCCGAAAATTGGCTGGAAACAAGGTAATAACTGGACTCGCTATCCCCATGAATTTACCTGGGATTTGAGCGCCCCTAAAGGCCACTTACCTCTCTCTAATCAACTGCGGGGAGTACGAGTTTTTGCTTCTTTATTATCTCATCCTGCTTGGACACAGGTATGAGTACAGACGCGATTAATCGCGTCTGTACAAGAGTTATGAGTTGAAAAGATTTTCAATTTAAAACTCAAAACTCAAAACTTAAAATTCCTAACTCCTAACTATTAACTTCAATCTGATAATGGCAAATGTTCGTTTAGAAGACATTAAGCGGAGATTTAATAATGTCACCGCTATTGAGGACATTACCTTTGAAATTCCGGATGGAGAATTTTGGGTTTTAGTCGGGCCATCTGGTTGTGGTAAGTCTACAATTTTACGAACGATCGCCGGTTTGGAAACCGCGACTTCTGGCAAACTCTTTATTGGCGATCGCTTGGTGAATAATATCCCAGCCAGACAGCGGGATGTGGCGATGGTGTTTCAAAACTACGCTCTTTATCCTCACATGACGGTAGCCCAAAACATTGCTTTTGGGTTGCAGATGCGGAAGGTTGACTCCAAGATTATTCAAGAGAGAGTCATGAACGTGGCGCGATCGCTTATGATCGAAAATCTCCTAGATCGCAAACCCAAACAACTTTCTGGAGGACAACAACAACGGGTAGCTTTAGGAAGGGCGATCGCCCGCGAACCACAAGTGTTTTTACTTGATGAACCTTTGTCTAATTTAGATGCTCAATTGCGAGATGATACCAGAGCAGAGTTAAAAGAACTACATCAAGAATTGGGCATCACCACAATCTACGTTACTCACGATCAAGTTGAAGCAATGACTTTAGCTGATAAAATTGTCGTGCTTAATAGCGGACGCATTCAACAAATTGGCGATCCCCAAACTATTTATGCCCGTCCAGCTAATCAGATGGTGGCAACTTTTTTAGGTAGTCCGCCAATGAATATTTTGCCTGCAATCTATCAGAATGATCGTTTTGATGTGAGTGGGCAATTATTTCCTATTCCAAGAGTTGTGCAGGAAAGATTACAGTTGCGTCAAGGACAAGGTTTGAATTTGGGTATTAGACCAGAACACCTAAAAATCAAGACTGACTCAGAACTCAGCGCTGATAACTTAGCACTCTTGCAGGTTGAGGTGAAGGTGGTGGAACCTTTGGGAAGGGAAACTTTGATTCGTGCGGGTTTACCTGGTTCGACGACGGTGTTAAGTATTCAGACAAGCCAGGATGTGCGTCCATGTCCAGGCGATCGCCTTTCTCTCGAACTAGATTTAAATGAATTATTTGTGTTTGATCCCAAGACGGGAGATAAAATTTTCCCTCATGAGTAGGGGCGGGTTGACCAAGATATTCGTTGCTCATTGATGATATCTGTCAACCCGCCCTTATTCAAATGGCCGATCTTGCTACAGCCTCCTGTTTTGTCTCGCCCCGACGGTAGTGTAGACATTAAAAAAGATAATACATTTTGTTACAGAGTTAGATTCCCCTCACTAATGGTGATAAAGTCTCCTTGCCAAAGTCAAAAGGAGGCTTTATTTTATGATTTTATTTGGCAACTGATGTTTTTACTCGTAAAATCGAAGACAAGGTAAAGGTCAGTAGTAAAGAGTCCCTAAATTAATGAATTCGTCAATAACTCAGGGTGCAAGAGCTATCAGTAAACCCCAGATGATAGACCGAATAAACGATATCGCTTGGCAAGCCCACCAGGGTAGCGTTGCAGCGATTATTCAGCTATTGAACGAAAAACTGGCTAAGTCAGGCGTTAGAACCAGAGCCATTTTTTCTGATGGTGTCTTACAACTTTTATGTGAAGCGGCTAAGGTAGAGCAACTTGAGCAATCTCCCCTAGTAGAGCAAATCCAGGAAATTCTGGAATCCATTGCACCACGTAATATCCGCAGAGTCAATATCAACAGTAGAATAGTTCGGGAACAGCAATTACTTTGGTTAAAGGAAATATCTAGCGATCGCGAAAATCAAGTGCTGTGGTCACAGGAAGTTGCATTAACTCAACCTCATGTTATAAAGCAACTAATTAATGATTTCACGCAAGCCCAAGCCGAACTAGGAAAACCAAGTTTTTCAAGAACTCCAGTTTCTCGTTCTTTAGTACTGGTTAATAAAGAAAAACACAACAATAAACGTAAAAAAAGGGTATTAGCAGCGGTTAGTCTGTCTTCTTTGTTGTTGCTTGGTTGGGTTGTATATGCCACATTAGGTAATAAAATAAAAAACCTGATCCAACCAGACACTTCCAGATCTTTAACAACACAAAGTGCTAAAGAAAATAAAATTCAAACACCACTCATTACTGCTAATAATAGTATTTCTGAATCATCTGACGATCCATTTGGAACAGCTGTGCGAATTGCTAACCAAGCTTCTGCATCTGGTAAAGTCGCCACAACTTCAACTCAGTGGTTAGAGATAGCTGCTAGATGGCAACGGGCTTCAGATTTAATGAGTACGGTATCAAAAAACCACAACCGTTATCAGGAAGCTCAGATTCGCACTCAACTATATAAAAAATATAGTGAGGCAGCACAAAAAGAAGCATATAAGAGTAAATCTTAGTAGAACTTTGTGTGAACTCCTAGCGTTTCTAAATCCTCCAAAGAGCAAAGTCAGCATCAAAAAGTGCAGAGTATTGCCAAATTTGATTAGCTATTTTATAGCCTTTTTCATCTATAGTTTAACGAGGATTTATCGCTTTATAGTACAAGAACACTATTGTTACTATATCAAAGAAAATGCTCTTGAATAAAATGATTGCTTTTATGGGTACTTATCTTAATTTTTCTGAATTGTGTAGCAGAAACGACCTATAATTGGTTGTTCTGTTTCCATTATTTCTGTTGTCAAAGTTTTTAGTCCGCGCAAGAAATTAGATAAGTTATGAGTTTTGGAACCATCATTCTGAGCATCTCTACCAGCAGTCCAACTCCACTTATCCCACCATTCTTGCTCTTGCAAATCTTTAGCTAGAGCATCAACAGTGAAATAGTAAATTCCAGGTTTTTGAACACTTTTTGGGTTAATATTGGCTGTAAAATTTAATTTTTTATTATCAACTTTCCAATCGTCAAGCTGTAGTAACGATTTTGCTTCATCACTAGTTTGTTTTTGATTTAAACTCTCAACTTTAACATGAGTTTGAATAGTTTTATCATCTATAGGTAATGAATCATTTAAAGGTACAAAGTCAACACTATAGGGAATAGATAATGTTTGGGAAGAATTACTGGTTATGTTCCAAAGCTTAATGGGGGAATTGTCTTTTATTTGTACTGCTACTTTGCCATCATTTAGAGACTTTGTTTGTCTCAAACTTTCTTTGACTTCTCTTGTTAATTCCAGCTTAGATGTAGCTAAAGATGATAAATTAGAAACTAAATTAGTTGGAGAAAAAATCACCGACTTAGTTTCATCAAAAATATCTTTCCCATTGTTTTTGAGTTTATCTATATAGTAAACAATATCATCATAAGGACCCATAATAAGTATATAAAAAGGACGAAACCTCTCTAGAGGTTTGCCTTGAGTATCATAAATAAATTGTTCTTGATTATTTCCTAAAACATATACTTTGCCGTTAAATTCACTCTTAAATGCCAAAATACCGACTGCATATCCTTTTCTTTCTTTGTTTAAATAAGTTTCTTGTATTTTTTTATTTAGGCTAGTAACATCAGCTTCGTTTTGATACAAATCAGTTACTAAAACAAAAAGCTTATCTTCTTTTTCTGGAGGTATGATCGCTGAGTCAAGTCCACTTGATACAGGAGGAAAATTAGTAGAATTCCTACCATCATAAAATTCTGTTTGTTGTGCTTTTTTGAACTCTGAAATTGTTAGTTTTTGGTTGTTGTTTCCAGAACGGAAGTATTTAACAGTTGTCTGAGGACGAGATTTGACTAATGAAAAGGTATCGTAGAGTAAGTCTAGAGCTTTAACATATCTACTATTACTATTTGTTACATAACCCAACATCGAGCCGGAGCCATCTACATGAACAGAGATACTAATTTTATCTGATTTGGGATGACTACTTTTTTCCAGAGATAAATCGCAGAGCAAATCATTTTTCGTTTTTGGTCCTGGGGAAAAAATTAATACTCCCGCGCCCAATAAGAAAATACTAGAGATGACTACTAAGAATACTGTTTTTTGATTCATTTTATACCTTATTACGAAAAAAATAACTAAAAATACTTACAAAAAACAGTTGTATATTATAGTTATGTATATATGTGTATTATACAATGCAATAAAATCACATAAATTTATGGTAGTATTTGAGTATATACTGAGATTACTAGGATATGCAGTATCTCATAATTATTAAATAATAACCAACATCTTGGCTAAAATTAGAGGTTTAAGGCTAAATAAAAAGCTAAATTCCTTGGAATGTAAGGGTTTTAAGGTTTGGAATTGGATTTTAAACCCATAGCCAGAAACGCCGTTTGTGCGGGCTTTCTAAAAAATTGACTGCGGTATCGATTGCGATCGCCTATTCTTTGAGATCGAAAGCTCTATGGTAAATTTATGTTTATTATAAAGTTAAACTGGTTGTAAGTGTATTTTGATTAAGTATAAATTAAGTGTATAAATCAGATTTTAATCCGGAAGTATATTGACATCATCATAAATAACTTGGATGGAAATCAATAAATACTGAAGTTCATTTAAATCTTTGTATACATATATTACGATAGTGAGAAAAAATAGTTAAAATTAGTACTACTAATTGTAAGTGTTCTGTAGTTTTTGAGTTGAGGAGCGATGATGAGAGTAAGTGAAATCACTCGTATCGTTGTTTTAACAGTTACTGTGGCTTTAATGATGTTTGTGCTGCAACCTCTGCCTTATATCAGAGGACTGATCTCCCTATCAGACGTTACTGAACCTGAATCTTGGGTCAGTGAATATTACATGAAGGGAGCCGCGATTGTATTTTTTGCCTCTACAATCGCAACTGTTATCTGGCTGGTATTTGCAGCAACTAGTAAAGGTCACAAGGGGCATGAAGTTAATAGATCGCTACCAATTTGGTGGATTATTGGACTTATCCCTCTTATTGGTATTGGTTTTGCCATAGGTCCTTATAAAGGAAGTAACGATGCACTTCTATCATTAACTTTTTTCTATATTATTGATGTCTTGATTCTATATTGGCTGACTACAGCTACAAGTACGCCGGGAAGCTTAATGTATATTCCCCCATTCTCATACATAATGCGGGATTTGATAGGAGATAAGTAATGGGGATTTATGTTATTGGGATTGGTGGAACTGGAGCAAAATGTGTTGAATCAGTTGCACAACTGGCAGGGATAGGTTTGTTTACAGAACAGCCAATTAAAGTTTTGTTTATTGATGCGGATGAAACTAATGGCAACTTAGAAAGAGCGAGAAATTGTCTGACCTATTATCAAGAAGCCTATCAGTTAATTTCAGTTGGGGATAAAAAAGAATTTCCTTGGATGAAAACTCAGATTGAGTCTTTTAATCTGTGGTCGCCTTTTGCCCAGCAATCGATGAACAAAGAACTGAAAACATTTTTTAATTACAATACAATCAAACAAAATCAACCCACTTTAGGAAGTTTATTTGATGTACTTTATACAAAAGAAGAAAGAGAAGTCAGTTTAGATATCGGTTTTCGCGGCAGACCAGCAATTGGTTCAGCGGTCATGAGCCAGGTTGATTTAGATAAATTGGATAAAGAACCTTGGGGAAGCTTAATTAAACAAATTCAAGGAGATATTAGTAGCGGTAAAAAACCTAAAGTATTTTTATGTGGTTCTATTTTTGGAGGAACAGGAGCTTCTGGTTTACCAACGATCGCCCGCTTAATTGATAATAAACTAAAAAGAATTAATGTCCGCGATCGCCTCGAAATAGGCTGCTTGTTTGTCCTACCTTATTTTGGCTTTTCGCCCCCAGCAGGGGAAGACCCAGATGGTATATATGCCCGTTCCGAGCAGTTTTTACTAAATACGGAAGCTGCCTTGAGATACTATGTCACACAAGGGCAAGAAATATTTGACGCTGTTTATTTACTCGGCAATGAAAATTTTTCCCAAGTCCAGTTTAGCATTGGCAAAAATAGTCAACGCAATCAACCACACTTTATTGAATTGTATGCAGGTTTAGCTGCACGACACTTTTTATTAACTCCCCCTAAGGAAAAGGGAGCAGTCGTATTAATCAGCCGCGAACATAAAGATAAACTGACTTGGCAAGATATTTCAGATACAGATGAAGTCAAACAAAAACTAGTCAACGCCACTCGATTTGCCTATGTTTGGCTAGCCGAAATTGCATCAGAACTTACCAATGCTAGAAAACAGGGAGCAGACAGATTTGGTAGATTAGCTCCTTGGCTGACTCGATTTTATCGTACTAACAACAGTCAAACTAATCTGCCTGATTTTTCGGAAGCAAAAGAGCAAGATGCAATACAAACAATTAATCGATGGTGTCAAGAATATTTGCGTTGGTTAGCAGCTATTCATCAATGTGAGTTTGAACAAGTAGAACTTTTTAATGCAGATATCTTTTCTCATCTGGACAACCAATTAAAGTCAGAAGAACAAAATAATCTGGTGATTGGCGATAACAGAGATAGAACTAGAAAAGCACAGGATACTCCTAAAAGATTAAAAGAGCGATTAAATCCTAACCAAATAACACCACCCAACCAAGGCACAGTCGGGCTGGCAAAAGCTGTATATCTGGAATTAAGTAATCTTTGGGGAACAAATTAAATTATGACTTTTTTGATATTGCCAAAATTAAAGAACGATAGTGACGTTAGACCCAGCGATAAGGTCGGTAAATGGGATGCACAACCCCCAAAAGCTTTTCAGGATGTAGCTTCCAGCCTAAATTACAAATCTCCAGGACGAGTTAAAAGTGTTAGTTCAGTGCCTACGATGTGGGCACGCCCAATGTCGATGGAGATGGCTTTACATAACAAAGCCTATCCCATCCGCGAGCAAATGATTGAACAATGGCGGGGAATGTTAGCAGCGATCGCCCTAGCCGAAGTGCGAAGATTACCATTAACAGCAAAGTTAGTTGACTTGGCTGAGTTGAGACATAAAGAAGCCTTTGCCCGTTCTTTGTATGAATTATTGCCCGATCCTGTTTATACTCTCTATACCTTAGATGGGAAAAATCCCTGGCAAGATATTTATGTTTTCTCGTGGGATGAAAATCCTGTAGGAATTACGACACCAAGTACCCTAGTAGTTCCTTCTGAAGAAGGGAAATGGGTTGGTTTACCTTGGTGGAATCGTCGGGATTGTCGTTTGGAATCACCCAATAATCATCTTAATGTTAGTGAAAAAGCATTGCTGTGGCGTTGGTTAGATAATCTTCGCAACGAATTACACAACCATAAAGGTGAGACAGAAGCAATTGATATGATTGGTGGATTGCTCGATGAATTTCGAGATAGCTTGGGAACTTACAAAGAGCAACAACTTACTTTAACCACTAATCCTCAGTTTTTTGGAGTCCAAATTAATAAAGGTGTATTGACTGCTATCAATTCCCCAGTCAAAGCACAGCCAAAAGCATCTTGCGTGCGTTTAGTTCCCAGTCCAGAAAAAGGTAGAGTTACACCAGAACTATTAATTATTGACCCAGAGATTGCCAAAGCTTGGGGCGAAGTACCGCAAAATATTTGGATATATGAAGACCAAACTTTAGCAGCATTAAATATAGATGATTTGCAGACAGGAAAAATTCTTTGGAGAAATGTCGAATGGAAGGAATCTAAAGATTTATTTTTGCCAGAATTAACTTTCATTGACTTACCAGATGCCCTACCTGGAGCAGTATTTCCCAATGGGACGCAAATAAATTTTAACGGTCAAACAGTTACACCTCTAATTCCTCTTGATCCCATACTGCTTAAGTATTTAACCCCGGAAGATTTAATCAAGAAAGTTGAATTTCAATCTATTAATGGCGGCGATGGTCCCGTAGTGCGGATAATTCTTGACCTACCTCTTTCTGGTGTGAAAAATAATGACAAACAGCCTCAAAACTATCGCATTTACAAAGATTATCCTTTAAAAGAAGAGAATGCTTTACGGGAAGTACCCGTCTTAGAAGTATGGCCTCATTTCCGAGTAGAAGGATGGAAAGAATATTATGCTTTCTACTATGATGGTGAATTTGGAGAAGAAACTTTTCAAGTAAGTTTACCCGATGCTCAAGAACCGCATATTTTCCAAGATGGTTTAGGTTCCTATCAAATAGCTCGTTTGGAAGAATTTCCTTCATATATCCTTTGTCAAAATAGTGCCAGAAACATTATCGGTTTAATGTTGCTCAAAACACCTGAAAAAATTCAACCAACCGGAAAATGGAAAGTAGGTGTAGATTTTGGCACATCTTTCAGCAACGTTTATATCAATCGCAACGGGACAGTAGAACCATTACCTCTACAAAATCTCCACCTAAAAGTTACAGATGTTCAAGCAGACACTCGTAACCCTGTATTATTTGAATACTTTATTCCAGAAAGTTTTATTCCAGCAGAAAAACCTCTACCTCTATCAAGTGTGTTAACAAAGAGAGGAAGTAAAACTGGTGTTGATGTAGGCAAAGAACGTCCAATTTACGATGGTCGAATTTACATTCCAGACTTCAGTAAATTTAAACCAGAAGAAGACTGGATAGAAACTGATCTCAAGTGGAAAAATCTAACTTTAAATCGACTTTTTCTCAAGCACTTAGCTTTACATATCACCGCTTTAGCAGCTAAAAAAGGAGTTTCTCAAATTAATTGGTCTCTGTCATATCCATCTGCTTTTTCTAAAAATGATACGACAAGATACACTCAAAATTGGCACGATTTAACAGCAGAGTTACAAGCTAAAACAGGTATTAAACATTTTAGCCCTGAGTTAGACAACTTAGAACATTTGCGGACAGAAAGTCTGGCTCTTGCTCAGTATTTTGCCGATCAAGAAGACTATAACTTAGTCAATGCCACATGTATTGACTTGGGTGGAGGAACTTCAGACATTTCGATTTGGCAAAACAATAATTTAATTCATCAATGCTCAATTCAGTTGGCAGGTCGGGATTTATTTTCGCAATTTTTAGAATTAAATCCTAAGTTCTTAGAACAAAGATTAGAGATTAAACAAGGGGATTGGCAAGGATTAGAGCAAGGGAACTTTAATGCCAAACTAGATGTATTCATGCGTTGGGAAAGTGAAAAATGGCTGAAGACTAAAAGATCATTTGTCGAAGAAGAAGCTGATTTTCAAGGATTACTCAGATTAATAGCAATGGGATTTGCCGGATTGTACTACTACGTCGGTACAATCTTGGGAGTTCTCTACGACGAAAAAAAATACTCCATAAACGAAATTACCCCAGTTTATATCGGTGGAAATGGCTCCCGATTGTTGCATTGGTTAGCAATTGGAGGTCGATTTGACCGCCATTCAGAGGTTAATCAGCTACTCAGTCGGATGTTGAGTCAAGGTTCTAGCTTCCCCGATACCGAAGAAATTACACGCTTGAGTACAAAACCAAAAGACGAAGTAGCTTGCGGTTTGGTACGAGAACGCACAAAATTGCAAGGCTTGACAAGGAAAACTAAAGACCCAATAATTTCTGGGGAAGATTGTGAAGTTAACGGTCAGCCAATTAGTTGGAAAGAACGCTTAGAGCTAGACGGGAATATTGAAAAATTCCATGTTCCTGAAGAAATGTTACAGCTAAGAAACTTTCTCGATCAATTTAACCTAGCGTTGAAAGAATTAGAAGTTGATGGACTTACACCTTTACCTGGTTATCAGCCAAGTCAAGGTATAGAAGCAAATCAAAGACTTTGGCGGGATACGTACAAAGAACTCACAAGGGTGACGTTAGAAATTAAGGGGGATGCCAAAAATATTCGTCCAGAACCACCTTTTATCTTAGGGCTAAAAGCTTTGATGCGTGTTTTAGGTAAGGAATGGGCTGGTAAATAATAAAACTAAGCGATTTTACTTGGATGACATCGCCTATGCTCATAGCATAAGGTGATGTCAAAAATAGCAAAGAGTAGGTTGATACTAAGTTAGGTGGAAAAATGTATAGTAGCGTGACAAGACTAAAATGGTGTATCAGCGTAGGTTGGGTTGAGCAACGCGAAACCCAACATGGATAAAAGTGTTGGGTTTTCTTACGTCAACCCAACCTACAATTTTTTTGCAACAATTTAGTCTTGCCATGTCAATAGGGTGTAATTGGGAATAGCTCGGAAGCAATTTCAAATTTCCAGAATTTGTCTAGTTTAAGTTGCTTCTATTTGTTCGCATTGTTACGTTTATTTATTTCCATCGCCTTTAATGTTAGTTTAGCTGAATAAAAAGTTCAGGGATAACGTCTAGTACTTAATTTGGATTTCACAGAGGCTAAGTAGGAATTATGCCTAATTGTCCAATTTGCCAAACAGAATACGTTGAAAATCATGAGGAATGCTCGATTTGTGCATGGGATTTAACAATTACTTTGCAAAATATTAGTCCGATTCCATCGGGTTTTGGACCAAACTCTGAGGGTTCGCAAAAGATATTACATTCCATACAAAAAGTGTGGAATAAAGCTCAAACTTCAACTAACTTACCTTGTGCAGCAAGTAAATCAGAAGAACTTGAAAGTTTTCAGCTAGCAAAACAAGATTTAGAAGAAAATAAGAAGTTGGTTTCAAAGCTGAAATCTCAGTTAGAAGAAGTAACTAAACAGCGTGATGACTTACAAAAAAAATTAGAACAATTTCAAGGTAAAGATGCACAAAATCTTATCTTTGAGAGGGTAAGAAATCTTACAGAACGGGTTTATAAATTAGAAATATCAGATAAAGAGAATATTCATAAATTTCAAACAATAGAAAAAAACGTTGGGGATATTCAAAAAAACCTTGTATTTTTTGAAGATATTGATACTGAAAATCTAAAAGAATTGCCTCTAAAAATTTCTCACATAGAAACAGATATTCAAGAAATTAGAGAAAAAATTGCATCGTTAGAATCTATAAATCCGAGAGCAAAAGCTAATTCTTCTTCAGAAGAAGATAGCCAGAAGTCTTCATCTGAACTAAAGGCAGCATCTTCTCAAGAAACGAAAATATCATTAACTATAGAGGAGAATGAAATTATAAAAGGATATAACACTTATCAACAGAATGTACCACCACCAAATGCAATAGAAGTTAATGCCACCGAGGACAGCATCAATAATAATCGCCTTACAGGACAGAATATATTATTAACAAAAATTACCAGAGGTAACTATTGGATAGTTAATCAAGGAGGTTTTAATTATTTAGTCCCTAAAAAAAATCTGATAATTAATCAACACAGCTATAGCACAGCCGAGGCATTGTTTGAATGTTGGAAATACCAACCAGGAGATTCCAGAAAATTTCAATTGCTAAAACCTGCCAAAGTATTTGAACTACCCGAAGGTGAAAAATGGCGGCTTGATAACAAGGGCATACTTGAATTTTAATCAGATATAGGAGGTCAGTTATGATATGGAAAAATATTTACGCAAAAACCTTACTGGCTTTCTTTGTATGTCTAACGCCTGTTTCGTTGGCAGGTTGTAATCAAGCGCCAATAAATAATGATAGTTACAACGACAATTCAAATCAACAGGCAGACGTTCAAAATAATATAAATACAGAAATTGATGAATTAGATAAATCGATAGATATTTTGATTCGAGAAATACAAGCACAGAAAGACGAAGATAAGGAGTCATTTAAACTTGATAATCTTCAAAACATTCAACAGAAAATACAAAAAATATCTACAGAGATTCAAAACATTCGTCAAGCACCATCTGTAAAATTACCTGAAAATAGTGAGAAATTACTAAATAATATTGAGGAAAGAATTGAAAATATTAAAAAAATAATTGAACCATTAATTAATGGATTAAATCAAGAATCAGTCGGACTATTACAAGAAAATCTGGGAATTTTTAAAGCTACTGATAAAAACAATCAGTATTATGGCAAACTAGGCAAGCAAACTAAAAGTAAAATATCAGCTTATCTTACTGAAAATAAAAATAATTTAATCCAGGATATTGACAGGCTACTTGGTAATGATATTAATTCTCAAGTTAGAAGTTTGAATCAGCAAGTAAAAGAACTTAAAGAGCAATTTAAAAATAATAATAAACCTGGTTTTCTTGAATGGATATCTGTATCGTCTTTATTAATTGTTGTTATTTTGTTAACAAAAAATAGATTAAAAAATAGTAAAAATGAAGAAAAAAGTAATAAAACCTCAAATACTCCTCCTGATAGTTCGAGTCTTCATCAAAGTGAAAGATCTAATGATGAAAGTTCAATTAATAATAGAAATTATGTTGAGTATCAAGGATTGTATTCTCAGATTATTCAATTAGAAAAAAAAATAAATAAGCTCCAACAAATCATAACAGATATTTTACAAGTTCAAGAAAGTACCGACATTAATAAAACTTTTGAAAAAACAGTTCATCCTTCACAGGAATCTAGACAGCAAAACCAGCAAGTATCAAATCAATTTTTACAAGACTCTATTGAACAACCTGGTAATTTACAAATCTCTGCACCTAATTTGTTGGTAGCTTATAATAAGGATCCAGGTTCTTTGTATTCAAAAGCTACAGAAGTAAATGTTACCGAAGAAAGTATTGACGAGAATCGCTTAGGTAGTGGTCATAAAGCCATTTTGGAAGCAAAAAAAGCAGGTAGTTATTGGATACTAAAAGAGGGAAAAACTGACTACCTTGTACCCAAAAAACATCTCACATTTAATCAGCATCAATATAAAACGGCGCAAGCTTTATTTCAGTGTCAGGGATATCAGCCTTCCTTTAGACAAAAATTCCGCGTGCTAAAACCAGCAAGAGTGACTTCTATTTCTGGAGACAAGTGGCAACTAGAAGAGATGGGTAGTCTAGAATTTTATTAGTTTTTTCAAAAGTTTATCAGCTAAAAATTAAAATAAATATTTTCAAAACCTAAAGTTAATAACAGCTTAATAGCGCTTATGCCTAACTGTCCAGTTTGCAATACTGAATATCTTGAGAAATATCTAAAATCTTGTCCTAACTGTGGCTGGAATTTAATGTTTAAACAGCGAGCAACACAGTTAAATTTACAAAACCAAGTCCTCCAAGGTCACGAAAATCAAAATGAATATATTCATCTTTCTTTAGAAAAAAGATTGGAGACTATTGAATTCCATTTAAAATTGTTGACAGATAATCTTCAAAAGAATTTAGCACAGCACAACAATACAACATCCGATAGTAATAAAAACTTACAAAATTACGTAAATAGAAAAGAACCTCAAAAAGAATTTCAAAAATCAGCAACAGATATTTTACTTAGCATTGCCGAAGCTCAATTAGTAGGAAAATATAATCAAAATCCACAAAAAATATTCACAAAAGCTATAGAAGTTATAGTCAGTGAGAGTAGTCTAAGTCAAAATAATCAAGCAGTAATTTTTGAAATCTCCCGAAGAGGAAACTATTGGGTAATAAATTTAGAAGATACAAATTACTTAGTACCTAAAAACAATTTTAGACTGAACCAATTTAACTACCATTCTTTTACAAAAATATTTCAATGTTATGGTTATAAATCCGGAGAAACCAGCCACTTTTTATTACTAAAACCAGCTATAATATCACCTCTATCTATGGGCAAAACCTGGGAGCTTCGAGCGATAGGTGTACTTCAATTTGATTATTGGGAAAATGATGAAATATCTGTTAGCAGTAAAATACCTTCTTCGACTTTTGAAGAAAAAGAAATATTTCAAAAACAGTCACAAATATCAACCAACGAACAAAAATCTAGTGATTTAGAACAGTCAAAAAAATCAGAATCAATATCTCAATCAATAGATAAAAAATCAATACTACCTGATACACAAATATCAGAAAATCAATCTTTGCCAATCGACGATAATATATATTTAAATCAACAGGAAGCTGATATATTAATTATTTATAACAGAGACCCAGGTTCTTTGTCTTCAAAGACTATAGAAGTCATTGTTACCGAAGAAAGTATTGACGAACTTCGCTTAGGTAGTGGTCAAAAAATTATTTTTGAAACAAAAAAAGCAGGTGCTTATTGGATATTAAAACAAAAAAATATTCACTACCTTGTCCCCAAAAAGCATTTCGCATTTAATCAGCATCAATATAAAACGGCGCAAGCCTTATTTCAGTGTCAGGGATATCAGCCTTCCTCTAGACAAAAATTCTGGGTGATAAAAGCAGCAAGAGTAACTTCTATTTATGGAGACAAGTGGCAGCTAGAAGAGAAGGGCATTATAGAATTTGTTAATTGATTTGAAAATGAATATTTTTAAAAATCTCAAGTTAATAGTAACATAACGGTTATATCTAAATACCCAATTTACGATACTAAATAACTATATTATGGTATGGAAAGCACAAAATATTCTCTTGAAATATATGAACAAGAACTGATAGCAATTTATAATAAATTGCCTCATGTTTTGGCACGAAGAATTATTAAAGTTTCTATTATAGAAGAACAAACGCAGCTTCAATCAAATGAAGTAGAAAATCAACTTTTTTTGCAAGAAACAAATAATGGAAATTACTGGATAGTGCCAACGGAGGATAAAATATATTGGTTATTACCTAAAGATAAACTAAAAATCAATTCTTTTTTAAATATAGATAAACTGAAACTTTTATTTGATTGTATAGGCTCACAAACAGAGGATACAAGAGATTTTATTCTAATAAAACCAGCCAAAGTGTCTCAAACACCTGACGGAAGGTATTGGAAAATTGAACAACGAGGAGTTCTAGAATTTGCGAATAATTCTGCATCATCGCAATTGGAATCAGAACTAGAACAAACAAAAAATAAATATGAGCAACTCCAGCATCAGTTTGATAATTTAACAATTGAGCGTAATCAACTTCAGTCTCAAGTCGCAGAGTTAGCAAACACAGCTATTGGACAGCCGAGGCATTGTTTGAATGTAGGGAATACCAACAAGGACGTTCTCAAAAATTTAGATTGCTAAAACCTGCCAAAGTATTTGAACTACCCGAAGGTGAAAAATGGCGGCTTGATAACAAAGGCATACTTGAATTGTACTAAGTTTATAAAGGTAGTTCGTTATTTTTATTAAAGAAGATACAGACACTGCTAACAAGGTGATTAATCTTAATCGAACATTCACCTTGCTTGCTCCTTCTAAACGTAAAGTTTAAGGGATGATTTATAAAGTAAACCTTAAATTGTAGGGTGGGTTATAGCAACGTTTAACGCACCGAGAAAGATAGTGCCCTGCGGCTAATTCTCACTCTCTCAAACTATGAAATCTTGCATAGCCGTAACACACCCTACTTAATATTTACTTTATAAACAGGCTTTAAGATTTACTAAAATTATAAATTTAATACTCTCTTTTGATTTGTATACTTAGTAAATCTGTTACTATAAGAGTCATATTTGATTTTTTAAAAAAAACTTAGCACAGCTTTATTCTTTCTTTCGTGTTCACGATTCTCTGTCTTTAGAAGTGATTCAGGAATCAAATTTGATTGATATATAACAATAAAGTATATTATTTCACTTAATAAACTAATCTACTTAACTAGTAAGACATGTTTAATATCAAAGTAGTAGATTCATAAGGTGTGTGCAGCATTACCCTGATTACAAGAATAAATAACAAAGCTTTTTTTGCTCGATCTAATTATATCCTCTATTTAGCTGAAAATGTCATCCGTATTTTATTTATTTAACATACTATATCAGACGACAATATGGTAGAAAAAAATATAGGATTCACCTTTTTTTTATCTGAGACTAACTTAATAAAGCTATACTCCAATATACCTAATATATTATTAGATAATGCTCAAAAAGTAATAGTAAAAGGATCGCAGGAGCAAGATGAATTTATACTACAGAAAGTAAGCAATGGAAACTACTTTATTTTACCATCAGATAATCAAAACTATTTATTTCCAATCAGAAATCATCGTCGGATTAATGAACATGAATATAAAACAATAAAACTATTATTTGATTGTCAAGATTATCAGAGAGACAAGCGTCAAAGATTCACTCTGAAAAAACCAGCGAAAATTTCTCCAACTTTAAATGATAAAGCTTGGCAACTAGACGAAAAAGGAATTTTATACTTTACGATTGATTCCAACTTCTCTGAGTCCTTAGAACCACCATCTACTCAAGATAAATATGAACAAATTCAGGAACAGTTAGAACAAATAAATACTCAATTAAAGCTTTTAGAACAAGAAAATACATCACTTCAATCTCGCTTAAATGAGTCATTACAAGAATCAGATAAAATACATCAAGAATCTATTTTTTCCCCATTAACTCTAAAGAATGTATCAGTGTCAAATTCATCAACTCCAAAAAATCCTGATGTGGAATTATTTATTAGAACGACATTTACTGGATTTGAAGGAGGATTACTGTTAATTGCAATTATCAGTTTGTTCGGGACATCTTTAATTAGTACCGGATTTTGGATATTAATTTTTGTGGGTTTTATTTTTTGTCAGTATAGGCAGATAATTTCCCAAAATCATCTTTTAATAACTGCTCTAACTACATTAATAGTCATACTTTTAATTCCTTCATTACGTACCTGGCTTCCCATACCCTCGAACTTATCAAACGAATTAACTGTGTTTTTATTAGCTATATTAGCTGGTTTTTTGGCTTCATTTGTTATTTTTTTATTTCAACTAATTGATAAACTTCGGAAAACATAATCTTTGAAGATTTAAATAAAAATTATTAAATAGGTTTTTTATATAGGAGTCAATCAATGTCTAGAAAAAAATATATTACTTTAAATATTGCAGCTTTAATTATTTCTGGAATTTTTATATTAAGTATTATTTCTTTGTTGAAAGGGTATGGTAATCCAGAAATAATTGAAAAGATAACAACAGTTCGATCTTCACCCATTACTCCATCACCTACTCCAACGAGATCAAATCAGGAGGTACAAATTAGTTTTGGAGATAAAATTCTAATTAAAAAAGAGGAAAGTGACACAGAAAACTTCCTATTTCAAGAAGCGAAAAATAGGGGTGTAGAGGCAATGGCCGTTGGCAACTATACAGAAGCAGTTGCTGAATTTCAAAAGGCGCTCCAAAATTACCGCAATGCACCAGAAACTCTCATTTATTTGAATAATGCCAGGATTGGTGATAATAAATCTTACACAATTGCAATAGCAGTACCTATTTCTGATGATGCAGATTCTGTTTTAAAAATGTTGCGGGGAATAGCTCAAGCTCAAGATGAAATTAACCAAATGGGAGGAATCAATACAGTTCCTCTAAAAGTAGTAATTACTGATGATGCAGGCAAACCAGAAATTGCCAAACAAGTAGCTTCGACATTAACTAAAAATCAAGATATTATAGCTGTAGTTGGGCACCATTCTAGTGGAACAACATTAGCAGCAAGAGAAATTTACGATTCGCAAAAACTAGTAGCGATTTCTAGCACTAGTACCTCTGTTGAACTTTCTGAAGCCTCGACAATCAGCCCTACTAAACGGTATGTTTTTCGTACAGTTCCGAATGATAGTATTGCGGCTAAAGCATTAGCAAACTATATGTTGACCCAGCTTAAAAAGCGAAAGGTAGCTGTTTTCTACGATCCAAAAAGTCGCTACAGTAAATCTTTGAAAAAAGAATTTATAGGAGAAGTTATCCAAAACCAAGGAGAAGTTGTTGAGGAGTTTGAATTTTCTGAGAGCGATCGCGACTTTGATGCTTACAATTACGTCAAACGAGCTATTGATAGAAATGCAGAGCTGCTAATGCTAGCAGCACCTTACGATAAGCTCAAGCAAACTTTAAGTATTATTAATGTTAACGATAATCGACTTCAGCTTCTTGGTGGAGATGACATTTACGATATCAGAATTTTGCAAGAGGGAAGAAGTCGAGCTACAGGTATCGTAATTGCAATGGCTTGGCATATTGATGCCAATTTAAATTCAGCTTTTGTCAGCAAATCTAGAAAACTTTGGAACGCAGACGTAGACTGGAAAACAGCCATGACTTACGATGCAAGCCAAGCTTTGATTGCTGCTTTAAAACGAAACCCCACCCGTAGTGGAGTGCAAGAAGCCTTAACTTCATCTGACTTTAAAACTTCTGGGGTTTCTGATACTATTCGCTTTGTCAATTCTGGCGATCGCCTTGGGAAAGTTCAACTAGTCAAAGTTGAGAAAATTCCAGAAGGTAAAACATCTCGCTCTCGTACAGGCTTTGATTTTGTTCCACTAGGTAAGTAATTAAAATTTGGCAAAATAAATTATCTAGTTAAGAAAGAGAACAGGCAACATGTTGAAAAAAGTATAAATATTTTTGCGTAACTATTTATATGAGCGAGGGTTGCAGTCTGTGACAACATCTAATAACAAAATCAATAAATTCGATTTAGAACTGAATAATATATTCTTACCAGAATTTACGTTCATAGACTTACCAGATGCTATACCAGGTGGGATTCTTCCTCATGGAGGAAAAGAGATAATTTTCGATGAACAGGCAATTACACCTTTACTTCCTCTCAACCCCATACTGTTGGATTATTTCACTCCTGAAGAATTAATTAAGCTGGTTCAATTTCAGCCTATCAATAATAGTGAAGAACCAAAAATTAGGCTAGTTTTTGATTTGCTTGCTTCTGATTTACAGTATGTCAATTCGTCTTCTAACTCTTGCTTTGTTAAAGATTATGTAATCAAAGAAGAAAATGCTCTTTCAAAGAAGAAAATGCTCTTTGTGAAGTACCTGTCTTAGAAGTATGGCCTAATTTTCGAGTAGAGGGGTGGAAAGAATATTATGTTTTCTACAGTGACATTGAGTTTGCAGATGAGACTTTTCAAATAAGGCTGCATGATGTTCAAGAAACTAATATTTTCAACTACAGTCTTGGCTCTTATCAAATTGCTCGTTTAGAAGAATTTCCTTCACATATTATTTGTCAAGACAGTGCTAGAAACACTATTGGTTTGATTCTGCTCAAAACGCCAGAAAAAATTCAGCCGACCTGGACGTGGAAAGTAGGAGTAGATTTTGGAAAATCTTTCACTAATGTTTATGTTAATAGAAATAATATAGTTGAACCTTTACCATTACAAAATTTGCATCTGCAAGTTACAGATACCCAAGTAGATAATCGCAACCCTCTATTATTTGAATACTTTATTCCAGAAAGTTTGATTCCATCAGAAAAGCCTTTACCGTTGAAGAATAGTCTGACATTTAGAGGAGGAAGAAATTTTAGTCTGGAGAACTCTCGCCCAATTTTAGATGCTCGATTTTATATTCCAGACTTTAGTAAATTTAAACCGGAAGAAGATTGGATAAAGAATGATGTAAATTTAGGAAATTTTATTTTAGCTAAACTATTTCTCCAACACCTAGCCTTGCATATAACTGCAATGGCAGCTAAAAGAGGTGTTAGTCAGATTCAATGGTGTCTTTCATATCCATCTAAAATTTCGCTGTTTGATAAGAGAAAGTACGTAAAGATATGGCAAGATTTAACTCAGGATTTAGAAGAAAAAACAGGAATTAAACATATTTGTCCAAATATTTCTGATTTCACACATTTTCGCTCTGAAAGTTTAGCTTTTGCTCAATATTTTGCAGATAGAGAAGACCATAATTTAATCTGTAGCACTTGTATTTGTATTGGTGACTTCATTTCAAATATCTCCGATATTTCTATTTGGGAAAATAATCAAATCATTTATCAATGTTCATTAAAGTTCTCAGAGCGAGACATGTTTTTTAATTTTTTAGAATTAAATCCTCAGTTCTTAGAACAAAGACTAGAAATTAAACAAACAGACTGGCAAAGATTAGAGCAAGGGAACTTAAATGTCAAGCTAGATTTATTCATGCGTTGGGAAAGTGAAAAATGGCTGAAGAATAAAAGACCATTTGTAGAGGAGGAAGCAGATTTTCAAGGATTTATAAGACTAATGGCAATTGCTACAGCAGGGTTGTATTACTATATCGGGATACTCTTAAAAGCTCTCCATATACAAGGAAAACTCCAACGAAAAGAAATTACTCCTGTTTATGTGGGTGGAAGAGGCTCTAGATTATTACATTGGCTAGCAATTGAAGGTGAATTTGACCGCCATTCAAAAGTAAATTTATTACTTAGCCGAATGCTAAGTAAAGGTTCTAGTTTTCTTGATACTAAAGAAATTACACGATTGAGCAAAAGACCAGAAGATGAAATTGCTTGCGGGTTAGTACAAGACACTACTAAACTTCAAGAATTGATAGAAAAAGATAAAAATATATTAATTTCTGGAGAGAATTGTCAAATAAATGGTAGTAAAATTAGTTGGAACTCATTATTGAAGTTAGAAAAAAATATTCAGCATTTTCAAATTGATAACCTAGAGCATCTGAGGGTGTTTTTTAAGGAGTTTAACTTTGCTTTAGACTAGAAATTGATGGATTTACGCCTTTACCAGGATATCAGCCAGGGCAGGGGGCAGAAGCAAATCAAAGGCTGTGGCAGAATACGCACAAAGAATTGACTGAGTTGATGCTCAATGCGAATCAAGATTCCAGTAATCTTCTGATGGAACCGCCATTTATTCTAGGCTTAAAGGCTTTATTGAGAGTATTAACTAAGGAGTGGGCTGGAATATGATAAATTCCCACATAAATTTCGATGTGCTGATTTAAAAGTTCAATTAATTACAAGATCGTTTAAATTATATCGAAAAATTTAAAGTCAACTTAAGCCTTGGTGAATAGAATTCGCGTCTACACAAACGTTCGCGTAGCGTCTCGCAGAGAAGTCCGCCTGGTATTGTGAAGACTAACGGAAAATCAAGGTATTGAAACCCAGGATCGGTAGCTTTTGTTTGTGTAGACGCGGTTTTTAACCGCCCGTTTCGCGTTAAGCTGATTTGTTGCCTAACTTAAAAGTTCTCCAGTTTCTTGGAGGGAATGTAAGCGGCGATAAATACCCTCGTGACGTAAAAGTTCATCGTGGCTACCCACTTCTACAATCCTTCCTTGATCTAGAACTACAATCTTATCTGCTTCCCGTACTGTACTCAGACGGTGGGCGATGACAATGGTGGTGCAAGTACCCTGAATCGATCGCATTGCTAGCTGAATTGAACGTTCCGACTCATAATCTAAGCTGGAGGTGGCTTCGTCAAAAACCAGCACGTCTGGTTTCACTAACAACGCCCTGGCAATTCCTAAACGTTGTCTTTGTCCTCCAGATAACCGAACGCCTCTTTCCCCGACGACGGTGTAATAACTTTGGGGTAAGTGCTGTACTACTTCATCAACTCTGGCAATTCGACAGGCTTCTTGAACTTCCTCTAAACTGGCATCCGGTCTACCGTAGGTGAGGTTATCCAATATGGTACCGTTAAAAACGTCTACTTCTTGATGAACGATCGCTAATCTTCGTCTATATTTACCTACATCTAAAGTACGAATATCTTGACCATCAATGAGAATTTCACCTGATTGAGGTTCAAAATATCGCAACAACAACTTCACTAAAGTAGACTTTCCAGAACCAGAACGCCCCACTAATGCCACTGTTTGATATGGCTCAATCAGCAAGTTTATATCTTCCAAAACTTGACGATTGGCATTATATCCAAAACTGACATGAGAAAACTCAACTTTTCCACTAAATTTATAAGCTGATTCTGCCTGATTACTTTCTTCTAAAAGACCAGCAGAATCAGATCCAGTTGGTTCTTGAAGAAATTCGTGAAACCGTAGCATGGAAGAATAACGACGGGCAAAAGTTTCTGCCAAATTACTAATAGGTTCTAGTTCAGCATAAGCCATGCTAGAAAAAGTTAAAGTCATGATAAAGTGACCGAGAGAAATTCTCCCATCTACTGTTGCTGCTAAACTTAATCCCAAAATTGTAAACACACACAACTGAATTACACTTCTTTGCCAAGTAGACAGTCTTACATAACCTTTGTGGATGCGATCGATAACTATCCTTAGCTCACGCTCCAATCTCCGCTGTTGCCGATTCAGTTCTTTAGCTTCTGTAGCAAATGCTTTCACCGTTTTGATATTAGTAATCAATTCGGAAGTGCGACTTTCGGTGTCTTCCATATATTTATCCAGAAGAGTTTCGTGCCAAATCAGCCGCTGTAAATCCTTCAAAGTCAAGCTAAGAATAACCACAAAAGAAATTAAATATAAAACTGCAATTCGCCATTCAATCACCAAAATAAACACAAAAATGCCCAGCACACGAATCAGTTTCGGAATCAACTGTCCGGCAATTTCCGGATACGAGAAAGTGTGGTTTCCAATCCCTCTAGCTATGCGTCCAGCAATACGTCCCGGATTATTTTCATCATAAAATTCCAGTGGCAAAGTGAGAATTTTTTCTATGGCTGTTTGGCTTTTATACCGCCGCCGCCTTAAAGGTATAGCCCAATGAAACCAAACTGTTAACCAAGCTTGTGTAGGCGCTCTCACTACAGTGACAACAAAAATTAAACCCAGTAATACTCCCAGAGATAGAGATTTATTAACTGGGTAATTGATGATGTTAGAAATAGTTACGATCGCATTTTCAAGTGGTTTATCCAAGGGTTGATTGGACAAAACATTTAAAATCTGCCCAATCCCATAAGGTACAACTAAATCAATAAGTTCGTAAATGCTAGATGTTGTGATACTGAAAACACTCAGTTTCCAGTCAGCGCGAAAGTAACTAACAATATCTCGAAATGTCGCCATGATGCACACCTTCCAAGAGCGCGATCGTTAACTTGGAACTTATAGATTACAACTATACTACAAAAACAGTCAACAGTTAAAAGTTGAAATCACTCCTTTGAAGTACTAAGCATTTGTGCTGGGAGAAATTCCAGATGATAGCGATAAAGAGCTACAGGGCGAGAACCTGCGATAAAGTAATTTGCATCTTGCGGTGAAAGATAAACAGCAGTCACTTGATCTGCTTCAATTGTTGGATTATCTGTCGAAAATTTGTGATAAGCCGTGGTAGATTCTACAGAGTTTAAATAAGGGCGTGAACTGCCTTTGAATAGTTGTTGAAAGACCTCTGTAGTAATGAACTTGTCCTCAGCAGTAGTTTCTGTAGCTCGTGCAGTAACAATAGAAACTAGTTGGTGGCTACCACGCAAGAATGTAATTTGACGATTAGGTGAATCTGGATCTACTTTAACTGCTAACACCGCTTCATTTCCTAAAGAAGCCCGTGCCAAATTTAAACTATTAAAGGCTCTATCTGCTACTAATATTGGTAATTTGCGATCTATCCAAGGGAGTATTTTTAACCCAGGGATATCTGGTTGTTCTTTTACAAATCTTACTAGAAAACTTACGGGTTGATTTAATTGTCGCCGATTACCTTCAAACCCTGGCGTGACGATATCTGGTGCCAAAGGTGCAACCAAATCTACCAACGTACTTGTCACCTGCCAAGTACCAGCCATCCATTCAGGGTAAATTAAATCACCCGAAGCAGCTTGTACAGAAGTTAATTTTTCCCATTGAGGAAAATTAGCTAAGCGTTGAGATAACTCTCCAGCAACAGCCTCACCACACCCCAAGAAAAATAAAATCAGCAAGCAAAAACTACAAATTCCTCTAATTATAAACATGAGCAGTTTTGTATTAAACGTTCATTATTTATTCATTAAAAATGAATATATGGGATAATAATGCACTTAGAGATATTGCCTATTTTTAAAATAGACAATATGCGTTAATAACTAACTTTATACCGTTTCCAAAAATCTTTGCAACAAAATGAATTAGTCGTAGGGGTGTACAATTTGACGCCCCTACCAACATATAATCCTAAATTATGGTAAAAGCATGACCGAAAACGCAAAGGATACAGAGCAACTGAACTTATTTATGGGGATCATTAATTTTGAATTTTGAATTCGGAGCAAAGCGACGTGACATTGGCACTAGGTATGATTGAAGTCTACGGGGTTCCCACAGCAGTGGAAGCGGGAGATGCCATGTGTAAAGCTGCCCGTGTTACCCTTGTTGGTTATGAAAATACTGATTTAGGACGAATTACTGTGTTAATTCGAGGGGTTGTAGGTGAAGTGAATGTGGCGATAACGGCAGGACTGAATGCGGCGCTGCGAGTAAACGGTGGTGAGGTGCTTTCTCATCATATTATTCCCCGCCCCCACGAAAATTTAGAATATGTTTTACCGATTTATCGCAGTGCCAATATCGAACAATTTAGTGCTTATATCAGATTTCCTCCACCTCTATCTGTTTAGCTCAATTAAATTTCTGCTGGTAAAGGTTGCCAAATTTCCCCATATTTTTCTTTTAAACTATGCCAAGTTTCTACTTGTCCTGGTTCATATTCTCCTGGCTTATCCCATTGCAAAAATAAGCTTAAAGCCGACTCTTGTTTATCATCTAAAAACCGAATAGCATAAGTTGTAAAATTACCTCTTTTCGCTTCACCAGTTTCAAATTTAACTTGGGTAATTTTATCCATATTTAAATGAAATTCAAAGCCTTCGGTGTGCATATTCGCATATTTACCTTTGGGTAATTCTGCATAAAATAGCTTTTCTAACTTACCCCTGGCTTCTAAAACAGCAGCACTGCTAGTAACAATTAGACGCAAAGTTCCCAGATTTTCACAAGCTGCTAAAAATTCTTTTAATGTTGTTGCCATTTGTTATTTGTCCTTAGTCATTAGCCATTAGTTATTAATTCATCTCTCCCATCTCCCGGTCGGTGAGCGAACGCGAGTGCGTCTCGCAGAGAAGCCGAACCGCATCTCCCAGTCCCCAATCCCCAATCCCTATTTCTCATGTTGTTCATAAGCAGCGACAATTCGCTGAACTAAAGGATGGCGGACGACATCTTTTTGGGAAAATTCACAAAAGGCAATGCCTTCAACATTTTTTAAAATTTGCAACGCTATTGTTAGGCCTGATGGTTGGTTGAGTGGCAAATCGGTTTGTGTAATGTCACCTGTAATCACCATTTTGGAACGAAAGCCTAAACGAGTCAAAACCATTTTCATCTGACCCGGTGTAGTATTTTGGGCTTCATCTACAATTACAAAGGCGTTATTGAGAGTACGTCCCCGCATATAGGCGAGTGGTGCAACTTCAATCACGCCACGTTCCATTAAATTAGGTACTTTTTCTGGGTCGATGAATTCATAAATAGCATCGTAAAGTGGGCGGAGGTAGGGGTTGACTTTCTGTTGTAAATCTCCGGGTAAAAAGCCGAGTCGTTCACCTGCTTCCACCGCAGGGCGAGTTAAAATGAGTTTTTCAAACTGGTTGGCTAGGAGTGCTTGGACGGCCACAACGACGGCGAGATAAGTCTTGCCAGTACCGGCAGGCCCAATACCAAAGGTGAGGTCACGCTTGCGTATTGCCTCGATATATTGACGTTGGCGAAAGGTTTTAGCGCGGATTTCTTCACCGTGACGACTTCTGGCGAGGACATCTCTTTGTAAATCTTGCAGTTCCCCTTGCCGATCGCTATCTATGGCTTGACGAGCTGTTAAAATATCGGCACTGGAAATCATATTGCCTTTAGTCCAGATTTCTTCAAGCGATCGCACTAATTTCGTAGCCAGTTCAATTTGCTTATCTGTACCAGAAATCAGTAATTCTTGTCCGCGCAACACCAAGCTAGCTCCTGTTTGCCGAGATAGAAATTTGAGATTTTCTTCTCCATCTCCTGCAAGAGCCATCGCACTGGAAATATTCGGCAACTGAATTGTTGAAGCACCTACCATAGTTATTTTAGATTTTGGTCGCACCTTTAGTGCGCTTTCAGCACAACTTATATAGCAGAAGGCAGAAGGCAGAAGGCAGGAGGCAGGAGGTAAAAGTATTACTATTCCTAGCTTCCATGCTTTCAAAATGTCCTAACCTGTGTGACTACGGCTATACCTCAAAAATACTCATACGCTTTACAATACGAGCAAATTAAGCGTAGCTTGTCGCAGATAATAATCGGCGTCAGCTACGCTATGGCAAATCTAGAATCCAAAATTGATTGACATCACCTTGATTGTTTAACGGCCACCTCTACGTGCTACTTCTGCTTTCCGCTTACGGCGCAAACTGGGTTTTTCGTATCTTTCACGACGTTTGACTTCAGATAAAATTCCGGCTTTTTGAATTTTCTTTTTAAAGCGTCTTAATGCCGAGTCAATAGACTCATTTTCACCCAAACGAATTTCAGCCACTCCCTGGTTTCACCTCCTTACAGGGATAATTACAGTTGCAGATAACTATCAGCTACTTTCATCAGTATGTGATTGATCGAGAGGGTGAAAAAAGACAAAAAAATCTTTTTGCCATTTTTCCATCTCCACAAAAATTCTGAGCGGTTGTGGTTACCTCCGCTCAGACTTTTTCTCTAGTTTTAATCTAGCGGGTGCGGGGTTTAACAATGGGTTTAGGCCCATTTGTTCGCGGTTCTCTGGTTTTTGGCGGTGGCGGCGATCGCTCTTCTGTGTCTTCATCAAAAGACATACCCTCCCGACCTGGAGTAGTGCTGCCGTAAATATCCAGGTATACTGATTGCCCAACTGCGGCTGCGGCTGCGGCAATTACTGTACGAATCGCCTGAATATTGCGCCCTCCTCGACCAAACACTTTTCCTTTATCTGTGCTTTCAAAGGCGATACGAATCCAAACCCGATTTAGGGTTTGGGAAATTTCACTATCGACGCTTAAAGTCTCTGGAGATTCTAAAAACGGTTGCACCAAAAATTTAACCAGCCCAACATAATTTGGACTAGTTTTTGGGGATTGTGTTCCGAAATTATGATGCGGCTGTGGCACTGACCTGTTCAAAAACATTGGCTTTTACTAAGATGCGACGTACCGTGTCAGTAGGTTGAGCGCCTTGTTGTAGTCGCTTGACGATGCCGGGAACATCTAGTCGCACTTCATCGGTTCTGGGGTTGTAGAATCCCAGTTCTTCTAAGGGACGACCATCGCGGCGAGCGAGGCTGTTAATGGCGATAATGCGGTAACTTGCTTCCCGCTTTTTACCGTATCGCTTCAAGCGCAGTTTGATCATGGTTGAAGAATCATTCTCCTGTTAGTAAGTATGCCGAAATGCTAATTCTAGCACTCGTCTAGTGTTTGCTGCTATTTGTCATTAGTTATTGGTCATTAGTCGTTTGTGAGTTAACAAGAAGCAATGCCCGATGCCCAATGCCCCATGCCCAATAATTTAAAGATTACCGAATCCTTTTTTCTTTTTATCTTTCTTTTTCTTTTTCGTGGCTGGGGCGCCAGTATTGTAACCGCGCCATCCGGGGGCTGGGGCACGATTGCCTCCATCTCCAAATGGGCTGCCCATACCGCCACCGAACATTCCCGGCATCCCAGGGAAGCCTCCTTGACCCATTTGCTGCATGAGCGATCGCATTTTTTGGAAGTCAGCTACAAGTTTACTTACGTCGGCTTCTTTATAGCCTGAACCAGCAGCAATCCGTCGCCGCCGACTAGGAGAACTGGCTAATAAATCAGGATCGTGGCGTTCTTGGCGGGTCATGGAGTTAATCATCGCTTCACAGCGCTTGAGTTGGGTTTCTCCATGCTTGAGCTGGTCGTCTGAGAGTTTATTCATCCCTGGAATCATCTTCATGATGCCTCCCAGTGAACCCATGTTTTTCAACAGGCGCAGCTGTTTGAGAAAGTCGGTAAAGTCGAACTTCGCTGTCAGGATTTTCTCCTGCATTTTCTCAGCATCTGCTAAATCAATCTCTTCCTGCGCTCTTTCTACCAAGGTCAACACATCACCCATTCCCAGAATCCGCGATGCCATGCGTTCGGGATAAAACGGTTGCAGTGCCTCGACTTTTTCACCCACCCCGACAAACTTAATTGGCGCTCCCGAAATCTGTCGGACTGACAGCGCCGCACCGCCCCGGCTGTCGCCATCGAGTTTGGTAAGAATTGCCCCAGTAATCCCGATTTGCTCGTGGAAGGTGCGGGTCAAATTCGCTGCTTCTTGTCCGGTCATAGCGTCCACCACCAACAGAGTTTCGTCGGGTTGGACAGTTTCTTTGATGCGGGCTAATTCCGCCATCATCTCGTCGTCAATTTGCAGACGCCCAGCAGTATCAATAATTACTGTATTTACACCTTCTGCTTTGCCGCGCTCTACACCTTGCCGCGCTATCTCTACAGGATCTGCATCGCTTCCAAGTTCAAAAACTGGTACGTCAATTTGCTTACCCAGTGTCACCAACTGATCGATCGCTGCTGGGCGATACACGTCTGTCGCCACCAACAAGCAACTACGGTCTAATTTCCTCAGATGTAAAGCTAACTTTGCAGTAGCTGTGGTTTTACCAGTACCTTGCAACCCAGCCATTAGCACAATAGTAGGCTGCTCTTGAGCTTCTACTAGAGGAACATTCTCATCTCCCATCACCTGCACTAGCTCATCGTGAACAATTTTGATGAACTGTTGGTCAGGTCGCACGCCGGAGATTACCTCAGCTCCCTGTGCCTTGGTTTCGACTTCATTAATAAAATCTTTGACTACCTGGAGATTGACATCTGCTTCCAACAAAGCGCGGCGTACTTCCCGCAAGGCGTCTTGAATGTTGGATTGAGAAATTTTGTCTTGTCCCCGAAGTTTTTTCCAGGCGGCTTCCAAACGGTCAGATAAAGCATCAAACATAATGTAATTACAGGTAGTTCGCCAGTGAGGAATTTTGAAGCGCCGATAAATGCGATTCAGATTTTCCGGTAAAGTTTAAACGTGCTATTTACCAGCTTAGTAGTTTTCACCCCGACTGTAGCAACTACATACCTACTTTATTGAAGATTGAGTTTTGAGTTTAAAGTACAGTAAGAGTAAGAATGGCTATTGTACAGCGAGAACATACATCACATATCGCTATGACTAGCAACACGCTGCTTGAACCTACAGAAATCATCCACTTATCAGATATCAGTTGGCAAACCTATGAAAACTTGTTAACTGAACTTGGTGTTAATCGCCGCCTCCGGCTTACTTACAATCGAGGTAGTCTAGAAATCATGGCTCCTTCACCTGAACATGAACGATACAAAGAAATTGCAGGTCGATTTGTCGAAACTCTTGCAGAAGAACTAGAACTTAGAATTGAGTGCCTTGGTTCTACTACTTTTAAACGTCCAGAACTGAGTGGTGCAGAACCAGATAAATGTTTTTACATTGAAAATATTAATTTCATCAGAGGCAAAAAAAGAATAGATTTAGCGCAAGATCCGCCACCAGATTTAGTAGTAGAAGTTGATATTACTAGCAGTTCTAAAAACCGCTTTCAAGTCTACGCTGATATGGGCGTGCCTGAAATCTGGCGATATGACGGTAAAGATTTTACTATTAACGTTTTACAAAATCAGAAATATATATCTGTTGAACAAAGTTTAGCATTTGCCAATCTGCCACTAACAGAGATTTCTAATTTTTTAGCGCAGGTGGGCGAAAAAGATTATTTGGAATTAGTTAAAGAATTTCGGCAATGGGTTAAAAGCCAAATTTAATATTAAAATAGCGAATTAATTTAGATAGCTATAGAAGAAAAGACTTCTTGCAAAAGTCTTTCTTTGCGTTTTCTCCTCTACGCCTCTCTTGCCTCGTGCGTGAGACAAAAAAATATTTATGGAAATATATGTCGCAGCGAATCAAAGTTTACTCCTACTCAATATACCACTCAGCAAACTCATACATTGGCATCATTCTTGCTGAAAAATCATTGCAGGGTTTACCTGTTGATATTGAACGACGACCAATTTACATTCCCAAGGAGCGAGGTATTAAGGTAGCCGATCTCCAAGGAGGAAGTGAAAGCGCAGCTGTATCGTTGTATCACAAAGAAGATTGTCTGCGGTGGGCGAAAAAGTACGGTATTGAAATTCGATTCAAAGAGCTTGATGAATTCCGTAGGTGGGTAAAACGCTGGCAAGAAATGAAATTTAGTCGGGAAGAACTTCCCGCTAGAGCATATTACGCTGCTCGTGGAAGCGGGAAGGAGCATCTTCTGGATGCTGCTTTTTATCGAGCCAGCTATGTTGACTTGCTTGATGTCAACGATGAGTCTGTAATTAGAAAAATTGCCAATGATGTTGGGTTGAATGGCGATCGCATTCTAGAATTAGCCCAGGGCGAAGCAGCTAAACAAGCCGCAATGGAAGCTTTGGCAGAATATGAGCAATTTGGCTGTCCCGGTGTACCAACTTGGGTGGTGGAAGGCGAAAGGTTTTGGGGTAAGGATCGTGTTGATTGGCTGACTGAAAAGGTAAAAGAATTATCTTTAACCGCCCCTTGATCATTGGGTTACTGTCGGTTTTGAACGTTCTTGTTGGTAAAAACGCACAACTTTTTGCACATAATCAGCAGTGAAACCTTTATTGCAGCCCGTATAGTTACCAGTCATCCACCAACAAGCGGTGCCGCGCACGGATGCAATTTCATTATTGTTGGTGGCGGCGAACTGTTTAGTTAACTCACGGCGAGTGATGCAGGATACAACCGAGCGGGCAAGCACAGGGCTGTTTTCAAATTGTGTTGGTGTTAGTTCTCGTTTAAGACAAGTTTTTGACCAGCCTTTGAGGGTTTCTGGTTTGACTTGCCATTCGCTATAAAGTCCATCGTTGGGATTTTTTGTTTGGGGTGCAGCTTGTCGCAATGCCTCTACCATTGCCCCAACTTGGGCATCAGAAATCGGCTGCTGTGCTTGAGCTAATGATGCTAATAGTCCAAAGCTGACAATAACTCCACTCAGTAGTAATTGTATGGGTTTTTTAATCATGAATTTGCAATTTTTTACATATCACGAGGTATCATATTATATTTTTACCAAGCCACGAGAGTAATTTGATTTGTAGTATGCGAATAGCCCAACGAGATGATTGGAAAACAGAACCTATGCCTTGTGCGTCTACAAATATAACGCTAGAAAAAGTTTACTCACAACAAGAATTTGAGCGAATTACTGCTGGAGTAATTCCAGAGCATATGGAAAATAAGTGGTTCATTTTCTACGAAGCTCCTTGGTTATACTTGCATCGTAGTTGGACTGGTTTATGCATTTTCCAGGTGCGTTTTGAGGTAGTTGGAGAAAGTGTCAAAATTGCCGAAGTGCAGGTAAACCGAGATCCAGCACAATACTCTAACACCGATTATAAATATGATGTCTCTATGTTAGAAATGTTGCTGGATTATCTAGTTAATAATAGACTCAGATATTAACTAGATTTTCTACAGTGTTGGCATCATTCGGTAATGCAGCTGTTAAAATTTCGCTGCCTTCTGTAGTCACTAAAACATCGTCTTCAATGCGGATGCCGCGGACATCAGCAAATTCTAATAATCGCTGCCAATTGACTACATTTTGATATTTTGAACGCACGTTAGCATCATTTAAAATTGCTGGTACTTGGTAAAAACCAGGCTCAATTGTAACTAGCATTCCTGGACGTAATGGACGATTTAAACGCAAATAGCCCAAGCCAAAGCGATCGCTTCTTGTTCTTCCTTCTTCATATCCTGCTAAATCGCCTAAATCTTCCATGTCATGGACATCTAAACCCAATAAATGACCAATACCATGGGGAAAAAATAGCGCGTGGGCATCCATTTCTACTAAATCATCGGGATTTCCTTGTAAAATTCCTAAATCCACTAAACCTTCAGCTATGACCGTAGCAGCTAGTAAATGAATATCTCCATACTCTACACCAGGATGTATTTTGGCAATGCAAGCATCATGGGCTGCCAAGACAACATCATAAATATCTCTTTGGGTGGATGAAAACTTGCCAGAAACTGGCCAAGTGCGAGTCACATCAGCAGCCCAACCAGTATCAGTTTCAGCACCGACATCAGCCAGCAGTAAATCGCCTGGTTGCAAATTATGGTGATAGTGTTCGTTGTGTAAAACTTCGCCGTGAACGGTGACAATGCTGTTGTAGGAGGTGGTCATATTGTTGGCAATAATTACCCCTTCCATCGCCGCACGAACTTCTGCTTCCAATTTGGTTTGAGGTGTTGCAGCCATGCCAGCTTTGTGTGCTTGGACAGTGACAGCCGCAGCTTTTCGTAACTCGATTAATGCAGCTTCATCGTGGGTGAGGCGTAGAAAAACCATCGCCTTGGCTAACTCGAAATCAATTCCTTGGGGAGGACTTTGGGGTAAAATCCATCTATTCAAAAGTTGTGATTGCTGCGTCCAAGTAGCAGCATCTTGTACAGCGATCGTCGCGGCATCTTCTACCCAAGATCCTAATTCTGTTAGCGTTCGAGCCACATCTGCCCCAATTTTTTCGGCAATTTCCTCTCGTGTTGGCATTTCTCCATGCCAAAGGGCGCTGCTGGGTGACGGATCTTCCATGAACAGCTCTAGCTTGCCCGCTTCTAGGCGAATTGCCGCGTTTGATAGTGGTAGTCCGGCAAAGTAGAGGAAATGACTGCTAGCGCGAAAGGGAAAGGAATTTGCGGGGAAATTGCGCGGGCTGTTGCTACCTGACCACAGAATTGCCGGAAAATTAATCAGGCTGGCTAGTTTTTGCCGTCGCTGGCGTAGAGTGTCAACGAGGGAACTAGAAGTTTGTTGGATAAGCATAAATAGAAACTCAAAAAAAGGATAAAGGTTATTTAGTCTTTATCATCACCGTCTTTATCATTATCCTCTTCATCGTCCTTGCCATCGTCATCGTTATCGTTGTCATACTTGTCATTCGAGTTTGGCTGATTCGGTTGCAGGACTGGTTTTTGTTGCTCAGTTGGAACAAGTGGCTTTGGTAATTGAGGAATACAGCTAACCAATCCTCCACAAATTAACACTAGGTTCACACTAGCAAAAATGCCCCGGAAGATTTTTAGCTTGATGTTTCCGTTTGATTCTTTCATGAATACATCCTTTGCAGATAATCCTGTTAGCAATTCGGAATGGAGAGGTAAAAGTGTATTATGACGCGATCGCTCGCATTTTTCTCCCAGAATAACTAATCATTTAAAACTCTATATTGTTTATCTGTTTAAATATTAGGTGACTGAATACTCACTCAAAATTACGTACAGTTGATTTTTCGCTAACCTAAATTTCGTTTGCTCAATTTACGAACACAGACTTCTACTACTTTAGGGGTAATTTTATGGGACAAATCATTACTCAGGTTGATGCTTTCACCAATACACCGTTTGCAGGTAATCCTGCTGCTGTCTGTGTTTTGCCTACTCCCCAAGATGAGATTTGGATGCAAAACGTGGCGCAGGAAATGAATTTATCTGAGACAGCTTTTCTAGTCAAACAAGATGATGGCTTTAATTTGCGTTGGTTTACACCGACGCTGGAAGTACCGCTTTGTGGTCACGCAACTTTAGCTAGTGCCCACGTACTTTGGTCACAAGGACATTTGTCACCAAACGAGGTTGCGCGTTTTTATACCAAAAGTGGATTACTTGTTGCGAAGTTACAAGGTGAGTGGATTGAGTTAGATTTTCCCGTCAATCACTCAAAATCAACGATTGCTCCTCCAGAACTTAGTCAAGCTTTGGGTGTACCATACAAATCTGTATTGCAGAATTCACTAGGTTATTTAATAGAATTAGAATCTGAAGAATTGGTGCGACAATTACAGCCCAATTTTCAACTACTAAAAACGTTACCTTTTGCTGATGTTATTGTTACCAGTATTGCTGGGACTGATTCCCAATATGACTTCGTTTCGCGCTTCTTTGCGCCGGGATTGGGTATTAATGAAGACCCGGTGACAGGGGCGGCTCATTGTTGTCTTGCTGCATTTTGGCGCGATCGCTTGCACAAAGACCGGTTTTTAGCTTATCAAGCTTCGAGTCGCGGTGGTGTGGTGAAGGTTTATTATGATGGGGGCGATCGCGTTTTACTTAGCGGACAAGCGGTAACTGTTCTGCGAGGCGAATTAATTGCTGCTTAAACTTAATACTTTGACACTCCCCGTGCTAAAGCAGCGGGGATTCTTGGTTCGTTGACTCGCCGTTAGACAGCAGGCTTGCACCAACCGCCCAAGAGGGTAAATCTCCCCAAGCGTAGGTTCCCGTGTGCCCCACGGTACTGAGTCCTAATTTCAGGATATTGATGGCTGCATTCACATCTCTGTCTTCCACGTATCCGCAATGAGTACAAACGTGGGTTCTTGTAGACAAAGACTTCTTCACTTTCTTCCCACAGTTAGAGCAGTTTTGAGATGTATTATGGGGAGGCACAGCAACCGTGACCTTTCCATATTTGTGCCCGAAATACTCCAACCATGACCGGAAAGTAGACCAGCCAGCATCACTAATAGTAGTGATTAGCATCACATCAGGCTAAACCCTGCGCCGTGGTTTTCATCCCTTGGCTAAAGCCAAAGGGTTTTCAACCTACCCCTTATAAATTAATGGCATCGGGAACAAAGGTGCAGGTCGATGCAACAAAGGTGCAGGTCGATGCAATAAAGGTGCAG